>JAOTYR010000066.1 GCA_029861785.1 Candidatus Nitrosopumilus sp. | reverse complement strand
GTATCCTGCAAACCATCCATTGGAATGAACTGGCAAGTCCAAAACTACTTTTCTGTCATTGAGACTAATATCCACAAAAGAGTTGTTGTTTTGTAATACGGGATCATCAAAGTCAAACTTGCCATAGACATTGATCCTGTCTCCAAATGAATAATGGTCTTTTTCGGTCCAGATTACAAGTTCTTGTTCAAAAGAAGATGAAGAAGATGATTCAAGTGACTGTCCTTTCTCAGATGTATCTACAAATAATGCATCACCAAGGGAGATATTTTTTGGCACATGCGAGCCTATGATTCCACAACAATGGTTTCCGATTCTGGTAACTATCTGTTTTTGTGGATCTGGCGGATTATTGCACATTGCGGGAAGATCAACATATTGGCAGAACCAAAAATTATCATATATTGGCTCTACTCGGTATCCGGTACACTCTGGATGGGTCGGAAAGGCACTACAAAAGTTGTCCCCGGCAGTAGATGCACCAAAAGCGTTAGAATTGAAACCAGAAAATCCTGCAAAAATCCCAATAATGAGTAATAGTAAAAACAGATGACTCATTACTCTTTCTCCACCATTTGAATTATTTTTTGCTCATCATACTTTACAAAAAATGGATCAGATGAAATGATTTTTCCATTAGAGAGTATTGCAGTTACAGTGTATGGGTCATTATCATTAACAGTAGGTAAAAAATTTACCCAATCAGTAAATCCATTTTCGTTTGTGGTTAATGAGAAATTCTCACCAAATACGGTTGCACCGGATGCAGGCTCCTCGTTGCTAGCCAATACCTGGAATTGCACTTTGGATGTTTCAGAAATCAAAATACTGCTTGTGCTTATCATGTTTTCTTTGAGATGAGTTTTTACTGCATGGATGAATCTTCCATCAAAATATACTTCAGCAATGTATGTTGTCTCACTTGGAAGGGTGACAAGAATAGTATCATAATATTTTTCAGACTGTAAGAGATTGTCTATGTTTATTTTTTTTATTTCATTGTATGATTCATCATAGATTACTATGATTACTGGGAAATCTTGAAAATTATAAAGTTCAGATGGATTCTGAATCTGAAATGACAAAATTGAATCAGATTCAAGTTGAACAGGATAGATACTTGCAGTATAACTAGATCCTAGCAATGGATAGTTTTCCTCAACGGTGACTATTACTGGCATAACTTTATCAGATGAACGTATTGATTTGCTAAAAGAAAACGAACCGTCCTGATCTACGGGTATGGTATGTTGATTGGAGTTATCTATGGTTAATTTAACTTGGTTTGGAAGAAATTTCATATCAGGTGAGGATAGATTTCCATTTATCGTGATATTTTGCATCTTTGTGTGAGAGTCATACTCTTGGAATATTTCAAATAGTGCGGTAGATGGTAATGGATCTCCAATTGAGAACATTCTTTGCACGATATTGTTTGCAGAATTATCAGTAAGATGAGATAGGGTATCGTGATAGTTTAGAATTACAGTTATCACGTGATTGCCCTCTGTTGCGATAAATATTGGTCCCGAGGATAGCAATATACCATTTTTCACTCCCGGTTCAATGTTTGGCAGTTCTGCAATCTTTGCCAGGTCACCATTTACAAAATAACCTACAGTCACCACGTTAGTGACAGACTTTGTCGAATCGATTCCAGCATTGTATACTATGGATTGTATGCTGACAGGATCTCCCGGTTGCGGGTCTGTAGGCTCTATGTAAATCTCGGACAATAATACATCTGCATTGCCTATTCTTTGTGCAGATGAAACAGTGTCAACACTGGAAAAAATTACCACTGAAAGAAGGAAAATAGTTGCAATCACAAAAGATGCATTCATACACAATTTATCCTGATT
Source organism: Candidatus Nitrosopumilus sp. (assembly GCA_029861785.1). Classification (GTDB taxonomy): domain Archaea; phylum Thermoproteota; class Nitrososphaeria; order Nitrososphaerales; family Nitrosopumilaceae; genus Nitrosomaritimum. The sequence continues at coordinate 5,411 of JAOTYR010000066.1, read as the reverse complement.
ATGCTATATATTTCTCAGTAATCTTTTTGCTGTTTCATTCCCAGGATCAAGATCCAATACTTTCTCAAAGAATCGCCTCGCATTATCCACAGAGCCATTCTCTAATAGCCATTACCATTCTCCTATCAGGGATTAGATAACTTGTTCTTTGAACGTGCCAGTTTGGATATGGTTGGAAACAGGATAATCATGCAAAGGAACGGACCCTAAGGCCGCATCTGCAGTTATGGCTCCACTTCTCACAAGTTCTTGCACCAGTGTCTAACCTTTGTGTGACTATCTGGAATACGTTATGGCATAACTGTAGAAAATTCTGAAAAATATCTTGAACTTGCCCGTCACAATTTTGTGAATATCAGATTAACAACTTCAGAAGGATACGTAATACCAGTAGAATCAATTTTTTCAATTCAAGATTTGTTTAGAGAATACCAGGGATTTTTAGAGTATGGACAGGCACGTATGAAATTCAAATCATATACGGAGACAATACGTCTAAAGAGACCTTGAATATCATCACGATTTACATCAATAGAAAAAGAAATGAATGAACCAAAATTATAACTATATAACAGCATTAATCAATCTTCATGATAAAGCAAAGCAAGTAAAGGTCATAGATGCCAAATTAAGTAAATACTTCAAAATGCATTCTCAGGAGGATCAAGATAATTTTATTAATCCTTCTTTGATCATGAATTGAATTCCTTGTACAAATGAAGAATCATCAATTAAATCATCTGCCCACCAATCTGCATTATTTTTTATCCAAGGCGGAATTTCATTCGGACTTTCATCTAAATTTGAGAGGGTTGGTGGAATCAAGATTATTCTTTCTTGAATTAAAAATTGAATTCCTTGTACAAATGAAGAATCATCAATTAAATCATCTGCCCACCAATCTGCATTATTTTTTATCCAAGGCGGAATTTTATATTTTGACAATTTTTCTCTTGCTGTAATGTCAATGATTTTTTGTTCGCCAGGAAATATCAAAAATGGTTCTGATTTGAGAATACTCCGATCTGATAGAATTGTTTCTGCAACATATGGTTCTCGTGTAGCAGGTATAACATCCATCCATTCGGTAAACCCGTCTTCAGCAGAAAATGAATATATCCAATTGGTTACTGTAGATCCCGTTACAAGTTGGTTTTTATCATCAGTAACTACAAATTTTACTTTTCCCATCTCTGGGATTTTTAATTTTTTTACAATTATGCTATCCTCTTGTAATTGAATCTGATCAGTTACAAAGAAAATTCGTCCATTAAGATAAATCTCTGCAAAATAGTTATGTCCAGAAGGAAGTGAAATCCAGAAAGTTTCAGAATCAAGCAAGGTTGTAGAATCAGGCTGTATTTTTTTAATCAATTTCTCATAAGAGTCTTGAAAAATAAGAATATCAAACAGATAATTTTCAAAATTATATTGATCTGAATCAGACAGTTTCAGTACCAAGGAAGAAGATATTTCTTTGGGAAACGAGTAAAGAGTCAAAGAGGAGTTTGAAGGATAGTGCATGGAATCACCATCAAAATATGCCTCGATATTAATCTGATTGGATAATGGCATCGTAGTTGAAAATGAGACTTTGCCTTGTTTGTCGGTAATCAAAGTAGAGGTATGGCCATCTAATGTCAAAAGAATTTTTTGATTGTTTAAAAATTCATTAGAAGCAGGATCGAAAAGAGACACAGTGATTTTCGAGGTTTTCTCATCTTGAAGAAGATAGTGGGGGAAAGCTTCAAGTAAAATCTGCGTATTTTTCAGAGGTTCAATAAACAAGATCTTGCTCATAGAATTATCAAGAGGAGAATCATATTGATCATTTAAAGTATTATGATAGTCCACTATAACTTTAATTTCATGATTCCCCATTTCAGATCTCCAGATAGGTGAAGAGATGATTTTTATTTTGTTTGATAATCCAGGTTCAATATTGCCAATTTCATCAACGTGAAGTAAATTCCCGTCAACAAAATATGCAGCTGTTATTATACTAGTAAGAGAGTTTGTATTTTTTAAACCAGCGTTATATACGTCTGCAGTTATGGATACCAGATCTCCTTTTTCAGGTGATGTTGGAACAATTCCTATATCATCCAATACTAATTCAACATCTCCAGGTAATGCATGTGCGTGCACAAGTGGGATCAACAGCACCATCATCAGATACAGTACAAAAATATTTTTCAACATCATCATACATCAACAAAGTATAACAAATCTTTCGGTTTTTGTCTTAATCATATTTTTTAGAGGGCAGAACGCGAATAGAATTTTGTATTCAAAAATAACTAAACAGGATTTTGTCAAATATTGATTTAAAAGTGTTGAAAAAAGTATTATCGAGTGTCTAAATTAGTCTCATTCCACAGATCTGTGTTTTGTAGCTGCATCTTCAAGTGCCTTTATCATTGGAAGTTTAGAACCAGTCAAATACAACACAAGCGCACCACCAGCTGTACTTATATGATTAATTTTTTCTTCCAATCCTTGCTCTTTTAGTGCAGTCGTCAGATGGCCTCCACTAACAATTGTTGTCGCCATCGAATGTGCAATCGCATCCAGCAATCTTCTTGTCCCAAAGCTAAAATTTTCTTTTTCAAAAAAACCAGCAGGTCCACTAATAAACACAGTCCCACCACTTGAAATGATTTTAGAATAATGCTCCACTGTTTTTGGACCTAAATCATAAATCTTGTCTCCTGTTTTTATATCTCTGACATCCATCTCCATTCTTTGACCATCTTTATCAATTGCAACATCCACAGGAGTAGTGAATACGTCGGGATATTCTCCTATCAAAGCGTGTGCCTTTGCGACAACTTCATCCTCTCTCTTGATTCCAAGTGGGTACTTGATTCTGGCCTGCGCTCGCATAAACACGTTGCCTATTAATCCTGTCAACAGAATATGATCTGCCCTTCCATTCTGAATCAGCATTTTAATTGCTTCAAGCCTGTCAGGAACCTTCGAGCCCCCAAGCACGATGACATGAGGTGCCTTTGCGACAGTCATTATCTCATCAAGATTCCTGACTTCCCTTTCCACAATCCTTCCAGCACATGCGGGCAGAACCTGCGGAAATCCGACTATTGACGGATGTGACCTGTGCGCGCTTGGAAACGAGTCTAATACACAGAGATCAAATAAGGGTGCAAGGCGTTTTACCATGATTGTCTTTGCCGCATCTTCTGGAGAGAATTCGTAATTCTCTTCTGCGCACAATCGGAGATTGTCTAACAGAAGGATGTCTCCATCCTCTAAATTTTTGATTGCGTTTTGCGCAGATTGTCCAATTACATCCTCTACGTATTTTATCTTTTTATTCAACATGTTTTCTAATATTGGAACATGTTTGTCCATACCCGTATAGTCATCATTTCCCACTCTACCTTGATGAGATGCAATCACAAGCTTTGTTTGATCTAGTGCTTTTATCGTTTCAATGGCCTCTTCAATTCGTTTAGTTCCAGAAATATTCATGGTATTCAAATCAATTGGACAATTCATATCCACTCTCAGAAAGATGGTTTTACCTTTGAGAGGAAAATCATCTAATGTTAATACCTTCATAATTTTCCTGAATCATACTTGGTTAAATTCTTTAAGATGATTAAAATTATTTTGTAAAATATACTAGAAATAACAAATATGATAAAAATCAACTAATTGCATAACTCAAAAAAATTTGGTTACCAGTAGGATAATAATCTTAAAATAGCTCAGAGCAATGCAAAAAAATCTGCATGATTACTAAAATAATTCATTGATTTTGAATCACGAATTTGTCAAGTAAAAAAGGAATTGACGACATGCAAGAATACATTAGAATCTAAATTATGACATGCCATGAAGAAATAATTTTTATCATTATGTATTTCAGGAAATACAGTACATTTAATTTTAAATTGGGATGAACAAGGATGTCATTATTTTACAGTAACAGATTTTGCAAGATTTTTTGGATAATCAGGATCAATTCCCCTCTCCAAAGCAAGGTAATACGCAATAAGTTGTAAGGGAATTATTTCGATTAGTGGATAAAATGCAGAATCAATAGTAGGAATTGGAATCCAATAATCATAACTTGTGTTAGGTCTGTTAGAGATACCAATCACTTTTGCGTTACGAGATTTTATTTCGTTTACAGTAGATATGTTGTCAATGTACGAGTCATCGCCAGGATTAATCACAATCACATATACAGATTCATCCATAAGTGCAAGCGGACCATGTTTTAGTTCACCCCCAGCTATTCCTTCTGCATGAACATATGTTATTTCTTTGATTTTCAATGCAGCTTCTTTTGCAATCGGATAATGAATTCCTCTACCAATAACAAAAAGACTTGTGACATCTTTGATGTCTTTTACTAATTTTCGAATTTCAGTTACGTCTGATAAAATCTTAGTATAGGCATCAGAAATAATCTTAAAATCAACATTAATGCAGCCATCACATAATTTATCTACGATTTTATATAAAATCGCCATCTGAGAAGTAAAGCTTTTTGTTGCAGCAACACCAATTTCAGGTCCACAATTAAGTCCAATTGAAAAAATGGATTCACGTGCAAGTGATGAATTTTCTGAGTTTATCATAGAGAGTATCTTTGAATTTTTCTCTTTCCCAATCGAAACGGCTTCAAGTACATCAGCACTCTCTCCGCTTTGAGATATTGCAAAAAGAGTAGAATTTGGAATAATATATTGGGAAGAATATTTCATTTCACTGGCCATAACGTGTTCTACTTTTTTTCCGGCAAATCGTGAAAAAAGATACTTTGCAATAACCGCTATGTTATAGCTTGTTCCGCTACCTGTAACATACACATAATCTGAATTTTGAACTACATCAGTAATTTTGGCAAGATGTTCTTCATCATTTCCAGCCACAAGAATAGTTTTAGGTTGTTCAAAAATCTCTTTTTCAGTAAAATACTTGTGGGATTCTTTAGTAACATTTTGATAATTTTTTGGGATTGTTTTGATGAGAAACTGTGCAGAATTTCCTTCAAAATCAAAAATTTTATGTTTATGTTCCTTTATGATTACAAATTGATTGTTTTCAAGATATACAACTGAAGAAATATTTTCAGGCAACCCCACAACATCACTTGTCAGCAACAAATCAGTGCCATCAATACCCAAGATTAACGGTTCGTGATTTTTGACTCCCACCAATTCACCAGTTTTAAAAAGTGCTACAAATGCATAGTGTCCTTTTAATTTTTTCACCGCATCCATTATGGTTTTTTTTACATTGTGTGTTCTTTCAAAGTAGACTTGTAAAAGATTAGGTATTACTTCAGTGTCAGTAGTACTTTTGAAAGTAACGCCATGGTTATTTTCCAGATCTTTTTTCAATTCAACATAGTTTTCAATTATTCCATTGTGTACAAC
>JAOTYR010000010.1 GCA_029861785.1 Candidatus Nitrosopumilus sp. | reverse complement strand
CTAGTGGTTCAAGGCGATGTTGTTATATTCATTCCAAAATGGAGATTAGATTCTCAAAGACTAATTCGTGAAAAACAACTAACTCTACGTCGTCTCAAGGCTTTGATTGATATTGTTTCTGACAACGATGACATGAAAGAAGATGCAGAAATAATTCATGAAAAATACAAGTCAAAACTTGTATCCTTAGATGAAACGGAAAGTCAAATCAAAGCAAAACTTGAACAAAGATTAACCGAGTTAGACGAACAATTGAAATCCGCAAAAATGTTGGTATTTGATGCAAAATTACAACACAAAAGCGACGAAATATCTGCTGCCACATTTGAGACCGTGAAGACATGCACAACTCAGCTAATTGAGCATATCACACACGAAACAGCAGAAATCTCAAATGTGCAAAAAAGAATTTTAGACCTTAATGTTGAAGCACAAAATGCAGCAGCCCCTTCACAACAAGTACTGCAGGATTCGGCCGTATCATATCTGGACAATTCTGAACAGCAACAAAATGTTCAGTCCATACTTCCAGAGGCACCAATAAATGAACCAATCACCTCAACTTTTAACCCACCAAGTGAAGCTGAGCAATTACCACCAATACCAGAAGCTCCAGTGGAAGCTGAAGCTGCAACAAACTTTCCAGAACCACCCCAACAGGTGACACCAGAAACTTCTAAGGACACTCCTGATGACAACGATTGGCTTGCCCGAATGGAAGCACAATAATTTTTTTATTATTTTTATCTATGAATTCTAAAATTTAGAATTATTTGATATCATGGGAATATTTTATTCTGAATCAGAGACTGCAACATCTATTTTTTCAAAATATCGATCAATAAGATTTATGCTAACTGCAACAAAAATAAAAAGAGAAAAAGTTACAAGAGTTATTTGATACTTTTCTAGGCACAAAAAATTTCAAATCTATAAAAAATTTTTAATGATAGGCACACTCTGGTCAACAATACCTTTGTACCGATCAGATCCTGTTGACTTGATCCTCATAAATCCCAGTACTCGATCGATCGATCCTCTAAGAAAAAATGACTAAAACACAGCAAGCAACAATATTTGAAAACAATCCAGATTCAAGTTCGTATGAATACAAACAATCTATTGATCAATTAAGAGATCAATTTCAAAAATTTGGTTTAACTGCAAATCAATGCAAGGTCTACATATTCTTAGGAAAGTATGGCTCAAATACTGCACCAGAAGTTTGTCGTGCACTACAACTCCCAAGAACAGAAACATATCATCTCTTATCCACTTTGCAACACAAGGGGGTAATTTCTGCAACTTTTCAACATCCAATAAAATTTTCTGCAGTATCTCTTACAAATGCGATAAAATCATTGGTTAATACTGAAAAAGAACGCGTAAAAAAACTTGAAAGTCAAGAGGAAGAGCTAGCCAAAATTTGGAATTCTATTCCTAACTTCCACAATGAACAAAACACTGCAAAAGAAGACAAGTTCCAAATCTTACAAGGTGAAAACCAAATCTATGGTAAAATAAATGATATGATAATTAACACAAAAGAAGATTTTCAAATAATTGGAAGTGAAAAAGATTTCTTAAAATTTTATCATACAAACTTTTTAGAATCTCTTGACAAATCTGATTTCAAATTAAAGATCTTAACCAATTCTTCAACAAGAACTCAATATGTTTTTGACGAAATTGATAGAACAAGTGTAAAAAAGATTCCAAGTACTGCCAACAGTGATATTTGCTTTGTGATCAAAGATAATCAAGAGGTCCTATTCTTTATGAAAAATTCTGAAACTGGAAAAGAAAATATCTCTGCAATGTGGACTAATTCTGAGTCAATGATTTATTCTAAAAAATTATTGTTTGATTTGCTTTGGTCAAAATCAAAATCTCTCTAGAAAGAAGTCTGCATAGTTGAATCTTGAGATTATTATGCTAAATGTTTGTTTTTTGTTTTCTAGAAAAAACTTGTTTTAATTCAATAAAAACTCTCTAAAATGTCATAATTAAGAGGAATTGTATCCACAAATAGCCTTAGAAAATATTCTGATGATTGGATTTGTTTTCATCTAATTACGTAATTCTTTCTAATTCGTGTCTAGAAGAACTAGATCTAATCAAAATTCTTGATGATTAGAACTAAAATAATTCCGAATCTAATTTACAGTTGATATTAAAAACAATAATTGAAGATAGGATTTTGATATTAATCTTTACTTTTCTCTTTACTAGTGAATTTGAGTGTTCAAAAAGCCATCCACTACTCCCAACGTACTACAAGCCATAGTAATTTCAATAAAATTAATGTTTGTCACTGCTTCATATGCCAAAATATTAGCCGAACCTCTGATCTTTCTATCATTATTTTGTTGAAATTGTCTATCTTATGAACATAAAAATAATTTAGCGATCGGTGGCACTTCTTTGTTCTAGTTTTTTTAATATCTTTTTTGCCTTGACGAAATATTGAGTCAGAGACATCTCACGGTGTTAGCTGGAGCCCCCAAAGCTCACATAAACTAGTTAACATGTTAATTTGCCTCCACTTTTGAGGAGGCATCTTAGAAAAAAAATTAGAATCTAAATTGTTAGATTTCTTTTATGTGTGATTTGATTTTTGCAACAAGTTCGGGAGTTACCTCCAATCCTTGATGTTTTTCTTTGGCATGCTCTGCAACCTTGCTCAAAAGATCTTCCTCAGTATCTGCAGTGGCTGACCAACCACAATCAGACCCTACATCTGCACAACTAATACTTTTTGTCATACCAAGCCTTGGGAAAGTAGAATTTATTAAATTTCCCAAATTATTCGAAGTTAAACTAACATTTAGAAACATGAATCTACATAGTTTGGTTAATGTCAGAGATTTTTAACATTGGACTTGGAAATAACCGCCCGGAAATAAGAAAACAATCCGAATCTGACTTTGTATCTTTTTGGGATAATCAGGCCAAAAAACTTTGTTGGTTTTCCCCATGGCAGAAAACTCTAGAATGGAATCCTCCCTTTGCAAAATGGTTTCAAGGAGGTTCTATTAATGCATCGTACAATGCTTTAGATATTCATCAGGAAACCAATTCACAAAAACCTGCCATAATATGGGAAGCGGAATCTGGCGAATCAAGAATTCTAACTTACAGGGATTTATGGATGGAAGTACAAAAATTTGCAAACGCTCTCAAATCTTTAGGTATCAAGAAGGGTGATAGAGTTACAATATATCTTCCAATGGTTCCAGAACTTCCAATTGCTATGCTTGCATGTGCTAGAATTGGTGCTACACACACAGTAGTTTTTTCTGGTTTTAGTTCTGCATCCTTGAGAGAGAGAATAGAAGATTCAAGATCAAAACTTGTTATCACATCAGATGGTGGATATAGACGAGGGAAGATAATAAAACTAAAAGAAATAGTTGATGAGGCAATTCAAGATTTTGATTTTGTAAAAAATGTAATTGTTCTTGAGAGAACAAAAGAACCATTCCAGTTAACTTCTAAAGATAAAATCTGGAGTGAACTGGTTCAAGGTGCTTTGGCTGAATGTGAATCTGAAAGGCTTGATAGCCTTCATCCTTTGTATATTTTGTACACTTCAGGAACTACTGGAAAACCAAAAGGAGTCTTGCATGGAACAGGGGGCTATCTCGCCCATTTACATTCAACATTTGGATGGGCCTTTGACATTAAAGACTCTGATGTCTTTTTTTGCACTGCTGATATTGGTTGGGTTACAGGACACAGCTATGTTGTATATGGACCACTTTTACATGGTGCTACTGAAATAATTTTTGAAGGTGCGCCTGACTATCCTGATGCATCAAGGATGTGGGAAATTATTCAAAAATACAAAGTTACAATTTTCTATACTACCCCTACTGCCTTGAGAATGTTTATGAAATTTGGAAATGATATTCCACGCTCTTTTGATTTGTCATCACTTAGACTGCTAGGTACTGTAGGGGAGCCAATTAATCCCGAGGTTTGGAGATGGTACTATACAATAATTGGAAAAGAAAAATGCCCCATTATTGATACATGGTGGCAAACTGAGACTGGAGGAATGATGATTTCTCCACTGCCTGGAATTGAGACTATTCCCCTAAAACCTGGCTCTGGGACAAGGCCTATTCCAGGTGTAAAAATCTCAGTTGTGGATGAAGAAGGTAGACCTGTAAAACCTAACACCAAAGGATATCTTATAATTCAAAACCCATGGCCTGGAATGCTTCTGACATTATGGGGTGATGATGAAAAATATCAAAAAACATATTGGTCAAAATACCAAAACATCTACTATTCAGGGGATTTTGCAAAAATCGATGAAGATGGATACTTTTGGTTGCTGGGTAGAGCCGACGATGTTCTCAAGGTAGCAGGCCACAGAATAGGAACCGCTGAGATTGAAAGTTGTATTGTATCTCATCAAGATATTGCAGAATCTGCAGTTTGTGGAATTCCTGATGACATTAAAGGTGAAGTAATTATTTCATTTGCAGTACTAAAAGAGAATGTAAAAAAAGATTGGTTGATCTTAAAACATGAAATTTTCGAGAAAATTAGAAAGGATATTGGTCCAATTGCCACTCCAAAACAAATCTATTTTGTCTCAAAACTACCTAAAACTCGTAGTGGGAAAATAATGAGAAGACTTCTAAAATCAATTGCAAATAATGAAAAAATTGGTGATACAAGTACACTTGAAGATGGCACTGCTGTATCAGAAGTGCAATCAGCTTTTGAAGAATTGCAAAAATCTATCAATGAAAAAAATTCTTAAAATTTTAGAACTTTTTTAATTCAGTAAGATTAGTTGATGATAACAAATCAAACATTTTTTTTAATCCATCATACTCTGATTTTTCATTTTGATCTAGTTTTGAGTAGTCTTTGCTTATTTCATCTAGTCTTAACTCTGCCTCATTAAAAAAATACTCGTATTCTTTTATCTTCTCATCATCCATTTCTGTAAGATCAAAAATTACCGTGTTGCTTCCTATTAGATTCTCTTTCTCATCGTATAGACTAACTGCATGAAGTACGGCAGGAAAGGTAGTATTGTCTTGTCTTTTGAATGTAATTTTTTGATGGGAGACCTTTCCTGTTTCAAACCATATTTTTAAGGAATCATTCATGTCAGTCCAAGAGTCTTTTGGAACATGCTCAAAAATTGTCCTTCCAAGAATTTCCGATTTTGCAAAACCTAATTTTGAGGCATATGTGGAATTACAATCAAGAATTATCCCAATAGAGTTTATTCTTCTCCACATTACAGGTGCATCTTTTAGAATTTTTCTTGCATCAGTTTGGTGCACTTTCTAAAATACATGCACCTGTTTATTAAATTAAAATCTCTTCAAAACCGTTGATAATGCATAGCAATTATCCAATTCATTTTTTGATTGGTGTTTTTAAAATTAATTTATGAAAGATGGTAATTTTTAACTTTAGCGAGTTTGCCGAAGGTCAAAAATCCCATCCTCCAAGCATGAATAAAAACTAACACTATTAGGATAATATTTGGGACAAAATGAACATTCCCAGATTCAATTAAGAGCTTATTTCCTAACTGTTACAATTTGGACAGACAACATACTATATACTAAAAAACACGATTAAATTCATGAAGGTACAGGTAAAAGATCCTGATGATGGGTTTTCTGACTTATTAAAAAGGATTCTAAACTCAAAAGAAGTAGAAAATTTGGTAACTCAGGAATCTGAGGCCAAATCTGATCAAATCAAGGAGGATTCAATTGATGCTTTTAAAATCCGTCAATTAGAACAAAAACAGGAATTATTAGTAGGACTCACTAATTTATTGTTTAAAAAATTTGAAGAACTTCACCCATCTAAAAAATATTCGAAATTCGAATTTACAGATCTGTCTTGGTATAAAAAACTAGGTACAGTTTAACCGATATCTTTTAGATCTTCTTAGATGATTAAAATATAAATTAAATTACGTATTCGATTTCAGCAAAGATGTCAATAATAATATTTTTAGGTTAAATTTTACCAGGATTTAAAATTGTTCAAAAAAACAAAAAAAAGTTTTAGTGCTATCATTTATTTTATAATAAATGAAGGAAATGCAATGAAGATTTTATGTGTAGACGATGATGAAGATATAGCAACATTATTGGATAATGTTCTCTCATCTGATGGTCATCTGGTAACAACCTGTCATAATGGTGTGGATGCTTTATCGGTAATAAAGAAGGAGGATTTTAATCTCATTTTTTTGGATTTGCAAATGCCTGGATTAACTGGAAAAGATGTAATTGAATCCTTAGACAAAGATGGGTTTCTTGGCCAAAACAATATTGTAATTTTGTCTGCAAATGATCTAGCCGAATCAGAAATCCTAGAATTTACACAAAAAGGAATTAAAGAAATACTCCAAAAACCTGTACGTCTTGATAGCCTTGTTGAAGTAGTAAAATTATTTGAATAAATTTATCTTACTTTAATTCTACTAAATTATTAATTTTTTGTGAATTCACTATTTCAAGACAATAAAAATTATTGAAATAAAAAGAATTTTTTGTTTACTACTTTAAAGTTGACTATTTTTATCGTAGAAAACTATGCGGAAATGATATGAGAGTACTTTTAATAGATGACAATCCAGAAATTACTGATTTATTTGAAACTACTTTAACATCAAAAGGATATTCCTGTAAAATCACAAATAATGGAAAAGAAGGTCTTGAACTAATAAAAAAGAAGGAATCAGATATAGTTTTGCTTGATTTGGCAATTCCAAAATTTTCTGGAATAGATATTATCAATGATTTATTAAAGAATGGCCCAATTAATGATTACAATATTTATCTTTTCACCGCTTCTATTATTTCTGATTCAGAGGTAAATGAGTATATCAAAAAAGGTGTATTGGGCTGTCTTAGAAAACCCCTAAGATTAGACGAAATATTATCTCTTTTAGAAAAGCACCAAACACGAAATTAGGATTTTATGAGATAGTATTCAAATGAAAATTGCAAAAAAACTAATTATTTCATTTATTTCCATGTCAGTATTAGTAGGTCTGATTGGATTTTTATCAATATATTTTGCTGAAACATCATTGGAAGAAAACATCACTCAGAATTCTATCATATTAACCAATCAAATTCTAGAGGATATTGACAAAACCATCTACATTAGGATTGTTCAATCTCAAGAACTTTCAGAAGATCCAAGAATAAAAATTGCTCTCAAAAATTCCAATGAGGAATATGATAAAATCAAAGATGTTGAAAAATATATCGAAGAAAAAGATGAAGAATGGAAATCATTATCACCTGAAGAAAATAACTTCTTAGTACAAAATCTTATTGACAAAGAAAATTCAAAAATTTTATTAGATAAAATTAATTTTTACGAAAGAGAATATGGTGAGAAAGTTTTTGCAGAGATTTTTACTTCAAACAAGTATGGAGTAAACGTAGCCCAATCTGCCATGACTTCTGACTTTAAACAAAGTGATGAGGAATGGTGGGAGAATGCAAAAAATAATGGAATTAACATAGATGATGTTAATTTTGACGAAAGTGCCAAGGTGTATTCTATTGATATTTCTGTGAGAGTTGAGGATGATGTTGGAAATTTTTTAGGAGTTATGAAATCTGTTGTTAATTTAAATAATATTTTAATAGATATTCAAGAGGCAAAGCTTGATTCCATTTATTCATCAAGTAAATTTGAATTAATTAATGAAAATAATCAGATAATCTTTTCAACGGGACAAGATTGGAAAATTTTTGAAAACATTACCTCAAAGCCATATTTTGAGTCGTTAATTGGAGGAGAAGATTTTGTCATATTTGAAGAAAATGACTTTATGGAAATTGGAGAGATGTACATTTTTTCACATTCAAAGGGACACAAAAACTTTGAGGGACTGGGATGGGTATTAATTTTAAAATACAATACACAGGATGTCTTAGATCCTGTAGTATCTTTAAAACTAACTATCTTAGGACTTTCAATTGGCCTGGGAATTATTGCAGGAGGTTTTGGATTATTAATTTCACGTTCCATTGCAATTCCTGCTAGAGAAAAAGACAATTTACTTAAGGTTTTAGACGAGTTTGCATTGGTTTCAGTTTCTGATATTAAAGGAAATATTATTCACGCTAATGAAAAGTTTTGTGAAGTTTCAAAATATTCAAAGGATGAATTAATTGGACAAAACCACAGAGTTTTGAAATCTGGTTATCATAATGATTCATTTTTCAAAGATTTGTGGATAACAATATCTTCCGGAAAAATTTGGAATAACGAAATAAAAAATAAAGCCAAAGACGGATCTTTCTATTGGGTTCAAACGATTATTGCCCCAATTTTTGGAATTAATAACAAAATTGAGAGATACATCTCTATTCGAATAAATATTACAGAAAATAAAAATAATGAGGAGACAATAAAATCCCAATATAAAAAGATCCTAAAAACAGAACAACAAAAAGGAGAATTTCTTTCAATGATTACCCATGAACTAAGATCCCCTTTAACTCCAATTGTGGGTTGGTGTGATGCACTGAAAAATCCCACAATCCTTGGAAATCTTAGTGAAAAACAAAGTAAAGCAGTAAACACAATTCTAGGCAATGCTTTAAAGCTTCAAAGGCTCATCTCTGATTTATTAGATGCTCAAAAATTAGACATGAACAAAATGAATTTCAATAAATCTGAATTTAGCATTTCGGCTCTAATCGATAGAGTATTAAATAATTTTGAATACACTATAAATGCAAAAAATATTGTGCTCAACAATTTAACAAAAGATGAAATTATTTTAAAAAGTGATGACAAGCGAATAGAGCAAGTACTTACAAATTTGATTAACAACTCTATAGATTTTGTTCCAAAGGATACAGGTAAGATTGAGATAAATTCCAAAATTGAGGACAACGAGGTAGTTTTTGAAGTAAAAGACAATGGACAAGGAATTGAAGAAGAAAAACAAAAGTCACTTTTCAAAAAATTTTATCAGGCTGATACTAGCTTAAGCCGTGAGCATGGTGGAACAGGGTTGGGATTGAACATTTGCAAGGGAATTATAGAAGGATTGGGAGGAAAGATTTATGTAAAAAGCGTTTTGGGGAAGGGAACTAGTTTTTATTTTAGACTACCAAAGAATAATTAAAATTAGAATGCTTGCATAGATGACAGTCGAGATACCCTCGATCTATATCAGACTGATCCTAAAAAGGCGTTCATGCCGATAAAAACCAAAAGGATAGGACTCGATTCGATTAAAAACTTAGAATTAAATTTGGTTTTGCTTGACCTAGTAACACTAAATTTTCTAGAGAATATTTGGAAGGAATTAGTAAAAGATGAACAAAAATTAGGTTGATGTCAAATTGCTTATGTGGTAAGTTGTTTATTTTCGGGAATTGGCATTTTTGGTAATTCAATTGTAAATGTAGTGGGATTATTTGAGGCGTAAATTTTGCCATAATGTTGCTCAATAATTGATTTACATATTCCCAAACCTAAGCCTGTTCCATAAGATTTTGAGGAAAATAACGGTTCAAAAATTTTCGGAAGAATATCTTCTGGAATTCCTGGACCTGAATCTATGATTTTAATCAGATATTTTGTATTTTCATCCTTAACTTTGATGTCTATTTTACCTGAATCCTCTATTGCTTGAATAGCATTTGATAGAATATTTGAAATCAAAGCTTCTATTTTTTTTCCATCACAATTTACCTCATAATCTTTTTCAGGCAATACAATCTCTATAGATTTAGGAACATTTTGATTATTCAGCGATTCATTTAGAATATTCAACAAGGAATATTTTGAAGAATTTAACTGAGAAGTTCTGACGTAATCTAATGTATCTTTGATAATTCTACTCATACTGTTAATTGAATTTTTTAAAACTGTGTAGTTGGTTTTCATTTGTTCATCCATATCGTTTACATATTTTTTCATCAAAATTTCTGATGATAAATCAATTTTAAATAAAGGATTTTTCAAGTCATGTGCTAGACGTGATGCCATTGTTCCAATGGTTAACATTTTTTCTGATTTTAATAATTGGTCAGTTTTAGATTTGACTTCGATTTCTAGATTAGAATTTTGTTCACGTAAAATTTCTTCGGCTACTAAAAGTTTTGAGGTAGTTTCTTTTAATTGGTTAGTAAGACTGATTGTTTTAAATTCAGTATCTACCCAATTTGCAAGAACTGAAAATATACTTTTATCGGCTCTGCTTAATTTTCTTGACTGTCTATCAATTATACAAAGGGTGCCCAGTTTTTGTCCATCAGGACCCAAAACAGGCTTTCCAGCATAAAATCTGATGAAAGGCTCATTGGTAACAAGTGGATTGTCCTTTACTCTATCATCTTTTGTTGCATCTTCTATTAGCAGAATATCATCTTTTAATATTGCATGAGCACAAAATGACATACTTCTTGGCGTTTCCGTAGCTGATAAACCAGCACAAGACTTGAACCACTGTCTATTAGAGTCAACCAGGCTGACTAGAGCTATCGGAACATCAAAGATTATCTGAGCAATTTTGGTGATCCTATCAAATTTTTCCTCTGGTGGAGTATCTAAAATATTTAGGGATTGTAATGACTTGATGCGTTTGTTCTCATTTTCAGGATACGGCGCCTCCATTTTTTTTATCTACTACCTTGTTAATTTTGTGTCTATTTAGAAAAAAGTTTGTTCATTTAAAACAAAAAATTTTCATAGATGAGAAATTTTTTGCATAAACTGCAAGGGATAACTCCTGTTCAAAACAGCAAATTTGGTTAAGATGTGAAAGCAAGTGATTTTAGATTTTGATATTTCAGAATATGTAAAATAAATTGCTCTTGTTGCCAGATGTTTTTATTCATTAAAAATTCTGAGTACTTAATTTTTAAATTAACGGTATTAATTGAAGTAAGGAAAATAATCCTTATAACTGTGCATTAAAATCAACTACAAGTATGTCTCGATTGGCACTAGATGAGAATGAAATACGGAGACTCTCATTAGAAGATAGAGTGACAGAATTAGAACATATTTTTAAAAATTCAGACGATGAATCTGCCCGATGGGATGCCGTCTGGTTAGCAGGAGAAATCCCCGTTGAAGTAGGATTGAAAGGACCCTTGTTTGATAGGGTGGCAGATCTATATGCGTGGGTTTTAAAAAATGATGATAATGCAGTTGTTCGTCATGAAGTGTGCTATCAAATTGCAGGAAGAAACATGCGAGAGAAGATTCCAAATTTAGTAGAGTCTGGATTGTATGATAAAAGTGAACTTGTAAGACATGAGGCAATTGAATGTTTAGGTATTATTCGGGCCTTTGATCAAATAGGTGTAATGAAAAAAGCACTAGATGATCCAAATGAATATGTTAGAGAAACTGCGCGAATGGTCCTAAAAAGGATGGAAAGATTAAAAGAAAAAGAATTCAAACCAGAAGCAGAGTTTGTTTCCTACTAGATAGTTTTTTTATGTTTGTAAAGTGAATACACCATAAACATGTTGGATAAAAGCCACAATGTATTTACTGGATGCGTAATTGAAAATTGTTCAATTTCTTCCAGATAGTAATACCATACATCTGCAAACGAATAAAGAAAAATGCCAATTACTAGCATAAACCAGGCAATTCCAAGAACACTGTTACGAAATACAGTTAACCCTAAAAGTGCAAGTGACAGTATTGCAGCTGAAGCAATTACATATATCTCTGAAGTCAACCACACCATAGGATCATCTTCTAGGGTTTCAAGAGTAAATACTCCAAAGATGACCACCATAGATATTGCCAAGGCTGGAACTCCCAATTTGGGAAGCAATCCTAAATCTTTTTTAAAATACTTGATATTTTTTACAAGATGATATCCAGTAAAAAAGTAAAATGCAATGAAAAAAACATCAGCTATTGAAGGGTAAGGATCCTCATCTAATACCATCCAATAGTAATTGTAGGTTGAATCACCTACAAATAGAATGATAAATCCTATTGCCAAAGCAAGATATGTTTTTCCAAAAATTGGTGAACCCTTGTAACGTTTGTAAACAAATAATGCTGTAATTCCTACTGCAAGTGAGCTAATCCCATATGAAAAATCGGCAAAAGTTATTTCCTCCTCATCAACAAATTCGCTAATATAGATTTGATATACTATTGCTAAAACTGCAATGATTACTAAGGCCTTTATGCCTATTCTGGTTTGAGTGGTTCCTTTGGATGTTTGGCTCACTCCCTTTAATCATCTAATCTTTTTAAAAGGATTTTCATAGTTATGCTTTTAACTATATAGTCCAATCATAAACCATAGTGGACCCAAAAAAATTCTGGGCATCAAAAGCAGATAGTTTGAAGAAAGAAAAAAAGTTTGAAGATGCAGTAAAAATTCTAGACAAAGTCAAAAAAATTAAAAAAGAAGAAAAGGCTGACGATTTTTGGTACAGAAAGGCAGTTAACAATTACGAAATTGGAGACTATTCTGATGCAAGAGCTTCTGCTGAGAAGAGTTTAGAGAAAGGAACAAGAAAATATGATTCATTTTTTCTAATGGGGAAAATATTATACAAATTAGAAAAATATGAAGAATCATTAGAGTGCTATAATAAAGCCTCAGAGGAATACGGCAGACAACATTTACGAAATACCAGTAAAGTAGATCAAATGAAGAATGTTCGTAAATTTGAAGAAGCAGTCAAATATGCCGACAAGGTTTATCAAGAAAAAGAGTTAGATCAAGAGTTCTGGTATCACAAAGGAATTACATTAATCAAAGTAAGGAAATTTAGTGAAGCATCATCTTGTTTTAAAGCTTGTTTAGAGACTAATCAAAACAATACCAAATTCCAATATGAATTGGCTAAATCAGAATTATTTGCAGGAAATACCCAAAATTCATTGGATATCCTGGAAAAAGCTTGTAGCATGGATTCAAATATTAAAGAAAAATTGAGAATCGATAAGGACTTCGAGTCAATTTCTCAAGAAAAACGCTTTCGAGTCATCACAGGATTATTACTATAGGAATTATTGATACGGACAAATAAAAACTACCATTCCAAACGAATCATATCTTTGACATTAATTCCTTGAGTTTTTTCCCATTTAATAGCAGTAAAAATTCCTTTGGTTTTTTGGGTGATTGGAGTGATCAGGTTTTTATTTCCATTTTCATTATCAATATAATACAACTTTGGAGTGGGACTGATATTAGAATAATGGCTGAAATTTAATTCAAAATTTGCAGTATCGATTAGAAAAAAGTTTTCAAAATTATTTCTAGATAGTTTTACATCATACACCATTTTCAGCATTCTCTCAGAATCACCACTAAAAACAGGTTTAGTAAGTTTTATGATTATTTTTTTTGAAAATGGAGTAGAAGCCAAAATTTTAGAAATTTCAAGCTCTTTATTGTTCTCATCAAACGCTTCTACATTGAGGTCTTGAAATTCTTCTGCTGAATTTGTAATGATTCCTACAACTATTTCAAAAATGGGTTCAGAGGACTCATTTGAGAAATAATAACGTCTTTCCAAACTAGTGGAATCAGCTTTTTCTTTTAGAATAACGTCAAAAACCATTTTTTCACATTTGACATTTTTTTCTGAATCTAAAATTTTATGAGTAATTTTGATTTTTTCCTTAGGTAAGACGGAATTTCCAAATCCTTCACCATAGGCTGAATATATTAGCAAATTTTCACCATGTTTAATCCCAAAATTATGTAAAGGATGAATCATTTTTTCATAGTATTCATCCATTTCAATTAGATCATTTGCTAGGTCATTACTTAACAGAATATGATTTGCATCACCCATATCCATGACTCGTCTTGCAAGTATGGCTCCAGGCCCCCACAAGTTCATGTTTTCCAAAACGTCTTTTACAACAAAGACATGACCGATATGACAACCTATTCTTGTTTCAATTTTTTCTACATTTGTTACTTTTTGGTTATATTCTGCTATTTTTTTATGAAATTCAATAGCTAGTTTAAGAGGTTGTTCCAATCCATTTCTAAATCCTATCAGCATCCCGTCTCCAGTGGGCAACATTAAAAGGCTATCACTCCAATTATCCCGAAAAGATTTACAATTATAGATTATTTCATTTAACTTAATGATTTTTGTTCTTTGAGTTTCAGTAGAAAGTATTGGATTTGATAATCCCACAATATCGATAAAGAAAAAGGCTGCATAAATCAAGTCTTCAGGGATTTTGGAATTCAATCATATTCTGTACAAAATTTGATTTATTATGTTTTAAATAATTCATCTAAAATCGCTCAATTAGCTAAAATACTAAGAAATTAGCTTCTTTTTGAATCCATGTTAATATTCATTTAATCTCTATCTGTATTATGCACATTGTATACCATGTAATCTGCTCTACATGTGACCAAAAGGCAGCCATAATTGAGGAGCCAAGGTATAATGGATTAAGAGGAATGTGCTCAAAATGTGGTGGAAATTGGCCAGAATCTTAGAATTCACCAAAGAATTTTTAGGTGCTTGCAAGTTTAGACAAATTATTGAATTTAAATGCTGAAAAAATTGCAGGTATATTTTTAGAGCTGGCAAGCGAGCAGAGGTTAAACATCCTAAATCATTTATCAGAAAATCAACTTAACATATCAAAATTAGCAAAACTTCTAGATTCCACAAACCCAGAAGTTCATCGGAACATAGGCAGGCTAGTAAAAAATGGATTGATAGTAAAAAATATTGATGGAAATTATCAATTAACAACATACGGGAGGACAGTGCTGGCACAAATTCCATCCATTAGTTTTGTTTCAGAGAATAAAGGTTTCTTTAATGAACATGCATTAAACAAAATGGATATAAAATTTATACAAAGAATTGGGGCACTTCAAAGTCAAAAACCAATAAAGGGATTTGTTAAGGTGCTAGAAAAATGGGTGAAAATACAAGAAGATGCAGATAAATTCATCTATAATATTTTGTCTGAAGTTCCATATTCTAGAGACATAATTGATGTCATTGCAAGTAAGCTTGAAAAAAATATTCCAATCAAAACAATATTTTCAGATACTGCAATAATTCCTGAAAACAGGAAGAAAGTATTTGAAGAGAAAGGATTTCAAAAATACGTATCTGAAGGAATTTTGGAGAGACGGATATCTAAAAACAAAGGAATAGGGTTATTGATTACCGACAAAGAAGCAGGAGTTTTTTTTCCAAAGCCTGACGGAGAGACGGATCTAAGCGAAATGTTTCAAAGTAAAGAACCAGAGTTTAGAGAGTGGTGTATAGATTATTTTGAAGACTCTTGGAAAAATGCAACTAGTTTCCAGGAAACAAAATTAAAAAAATAAAATTTTTCGAGGCTACCTGTATGAAGAAGATACTCTATAAACAGGATAAGGATACTTGAAACCCACATCAACGCCTTGAATTTCTGCAAATTGATATGTCTTCAATTTTTTAGTTACTTGACATAAATCATTCCCAATAACAAAATCATTTTTTCCTGCACAATTGTTAATTTTTGCACACATGTTCACAGGAGGACCAATCAAATCAATCGATGAAGATAAACTATTATTCATCCTAATTACTTTCCCAAAATCAGAACTGATTCTATAATTGAGTTTTGGAAGCTTTCTTGTAACCATTTCCTCAGAGATTATGCTTTGAGCATTTGACATTGCTAAGCCACAGTCCAAACAACTGGCCAATCCTACATCTGAGCCATTGACTGAATTTGGGAAATAAAATAAAAGACAATCTCCAATATTTTTGATTACTTTACCTCCAAATTTCTCAACGATTTTGGACATGGAATTTAGAAACATCTCGTAATATTGAGACAATTCGCTGGTAGGCAAACTAGCTGAGATCTTTGTAGAATTTACAATATCCACATAACCCACACAATAACTTTGAGCATTAGTTGAAAAAGAAACCAAATAATCAGACGTTGATGGAATTTCTCTTTCCATAGATGTCTTTTGAGGTGCAAGGGCAGTTTCTTGTAGCGATCCATTAGAATTGGAATGATCTAAGAATTCTTTTGATTGGATATAATTCTCAATTTCTACAATTCCGGAGGTCATCAAATAGTATTATGTTTAGAATTCTCTTATAGATTCATTAGCTATAGTAATAATCTATTTCAAACCAAGCTAATCAATCATTATTAGGAATTATTATCACAGAATATCATGACAAAAAATGGGCAAGAAATTCAAAATCATTTAGAAGCATTGGAAAAAGAATTTATTCCAAAATCAAATCTGATATTGATTAACCCTGAATTTGGAATTTGATGGATTTGCTAATTACTGTTGAGACGAATTAAAATTACAAGTAACTTTTTGGAATGCAACTCTTGTGGGGAGCGCTTTAGCTCTGAGAGAATAGAGGAACATGTTAAAGAGGTGCATTTTTGGAACTAGTTTTCATTATAATCTAATTGGTTTTGTGAGTTTATTTATTCCAAATTCAAACTAGATATTTTAGAGTCTGAAATACGGGAAAATAAAATATTTTTTTTAAGTTTACTTTAGTTTTGTTCCCAATAATACACTCCATGACAAATCTCATTTCCTTCACTATCAAACCCACATTCTACTGACTCACACTCTCCGTACCCTTCTTCATCTATCCAACACTCTTCTACTACATAGATATACTCATAGTCATAATACTCTTCATAATATTCGTCATAATATTCCTCATAACCATATTCCTCATAACCATATTCCTCAGAATCGTATTCATAAGAAAATTCAAGCTCATATTCACCCTCCCATTCATAACCCTCGTTGAGAGGATCATTTTGATTTAATGGAATAATATCTTGTTCATCAACATCAGCCACATCAAGGGAGTTAATTGCAAATGGTTCGTCACTCCAAACACAATTATCGCTAAAATCACAAATCTCTATCCAAACGTCTAGTGGACCCCAATCATAAACCTCCCAGGAAAACCCAAATTCAGAATCAACCTCTAATCTCTCGACTGGTTCGTAATAGTCAACTTTGTCTTCCCAATGTTCAAGGGTTGCAATGATTTGAACATAATCGCCTTCTAGTAAGGGTAGAATATTTTTTTGGAATACAGTTTCGTCACTACCTACAGGCCAAAACCCTATGAAAATTGGCTCATCCTCGTTGGTTACGTCATAAATTAAATCCCCTCTTAACCCATTTTTTTCTAAATCGATATATGCTATAACTGGAAGGTATGCCATATCATTATGTTCTCCCCACTCCCATTCGGGATTTATTGGATAACAGAATTTGGAATTACATAAAGATGGTTCGTAACCATCCCAAGCAAAATCAATTTCTCCTGGTGGGAATTCTTCAGCATCATATTCATCGCTAGAAAATATCTCTAAAATTCCATCTTCATCTATTTTATCAGTAAAATAAAAATTAATTTCGTAAATATCCTCCCCGGAATAGGTACCAGTAATCTTGTTGTTTTGGAATTTTACTTCTCTTAATTCTGGTGAAATCTTATCCTGCTCAATATGGGCAGAAACAACATCAATCATTCCTCTTGTTGGACCAAAAGAATAATCACTGGAACCTGCATTTGCGGTTCTTGGAAACTTGAAAGAAAGACCGTGAGAATTAGGATGGGATTTTCCCGTTTTACTATAAATTATTGAAGAATCAATATTGGAAATTATTGAATCAGTAGTATTCTTTAACTCCGAAATTTTACTCCCTACGATTTCAGAGAAATCCTTAATGTCGATTTGACCTGAATCCTTACCTCCACGTTGTCCATATCTTTCGGCTTTTTTTAGAGCTTGTTGTAAATCTGAAAAATCTTCGTCGTTAAAATCAGTAACTTTATTCCCTAATTGACTTATAGATTCATTCAGAGAACCAATTTTTTGAAGATCAATTACAGATAGAGTAGAAAATAAATGTACTTGAGAATCATTATTGGAACTCAAATTCTTAACATCTTCCATAAACGAATCGACAATTATTTTCCCCAATTCTGCACCATTTTGTTTAGGATTCTTGTTCAAATTTTTAACAATGGATTCGTAATCCCATCCAAACCCTACCTCAAGTTCTTCGGATGCAACCATGTAATTTCCATAATCCCTCACAACATCTGCAACTTCAATGGTAGCCATTAGGCAGGAATCAAATCCAATTAATTCAAAATGTACTTTGGAATTTTCTTTTGCTTTTAATAATGCATTTTTCAGTTCTTTTAATGATAGTTTATCGCCTTGGTGTACATTGTCATCTCCATAACCATTTGTTGCATGACCATGTCCCCAAAATATCAAAGCAAATTTTTCAGCAGGATATTCTTTTGTAGACCATTTAATAAAATCCGACAAACTTGAATCTTTGCCCATGCTATTTTTTCCTATCTCTTTGATTTCTTGTACTCCGTTTTTTGTTACCTGCAAATATCTAATCTTTTCAAAATCAATTTTACGCTTAGGATCCTCATTTGGAGTTGCTTGCTCCGAACCACCAGTTGCCAATATAACATTCAATGAAGCAGATGGTTGTCCAGCAACCATTTCACTAATATCTAGAGTTGCCAAGAGATCTAGCTCTTTAGGTTTGAAATTTCTTTCAAGATTATTTCCGACCATGTATATTAGAACGGTGTAATCCTTGGTTTCATTTGGTGAGGTTTTTGCATCAATAGATAGAATTCCCTCTTTAATCAAGTATTGAATTCCTTGAACAAAGGTCGTATCAGGTATGTCTCCATTTGCCCACCATCCTGCATTAGTTTTTATCCACTCTGGAATTCCATTTTCTGCAGAACTAGTACCTTGAATAGTTGAAGGAATCTTCATAATTCCCTCTTTAATCAAGTATTGAATTCCTTGAACAAAGGTCGTATCAGGTATGTCTCCATTTGCCCACCATCCTGCATTAGTTTTTATCCACTCTGGAATTTCTGATTCGCCAAATGAATTAGGAATTGTGAAAGTAAATAAAAACACAAATAAAAAAATTGTTAATAATTTAATTCTTAGTTTCATTGGTTCTCAAAGTTTTTGATAATATTTAACTTGTAATTTATTCCAAAAAAAGTATAATACATAACTTTTTTTATAATTTACATGTCTTTAACCAACTCTGATATTCTGATAACTGATGCCACCATAATTATCGGATTATTAGTATTATTGACTTTTTCATCTGTCAGTTCTCCTTTTGTTGAATCAGAAACTTCAGAATTTTTCCATAATTGGTATGAGTTAAAAAATGAAATTAAAACAATTAATGAACTTCTAATAGAATGTAAAGACCTGCAAAAAGCAGTGAATGATTTAAAGAATGACGATAATGATGGGTATAATAGTTTTAAAGATGATTTAAGAAATAAATTTTCAGAGTCAAACATGCCTCAAGCAAATGAAAGAGGAATATTTAGAGGGGAAGGTGAGGATCCATTAGATATTGTAAGTGATGATGTAAAGGAAGAATTGATAAAAATGTGTGTACAACTAGTACCAATCGGAAATGAAAAAATAACAAAACTCAAAGTTTTAAATGAATGGGGTAGCGATTTTAAATATTTAGAAGAAAAAGACGGGCAATTTTTTGAGAGCCTTTCCTTTAAGGAAAGAGCTTCTGGTCCCTATTGGATAAATATGATAAATCTTGGAATGGTTTTTCCTTTCTTAATTTCTGGAATTTTAGATTCCGTGCTTTCTCATAGGCGTAAAGATAAAAATGACCATAGTGCCACAAAAGGAGGCCTTGTTTTTATGGTGTTAGGCTTGGGTTCGCTTATTGTTGGTCTTTCTATTATTGGAATAGGATTCTATAATGCGGCGGCACCTTTCTTGAATTAGCGAAATAAAGTAATCTGTTAAGAGTAAATTTGAGTTTCAATTTTTTCCCAGTTCCTTCTTTAGATGAATTGTAGTCAAACTCAAAAACAAATATTCTCTAAAATCTACTTAAAACCACTGATTCGGTTTAGAAATTCAATAGTTTGGATTTAATGGTTTGTTAATTTTATTATTGACTCGGTAAATTACAATATTCATCATTTAACAAGACACTGTTTCTTGAATAGTCCACATCTACTGCAATTATAATAGGAGTATCAATTGATTGAGAGGCTTCGATAAGAGCTGATTGCAAGTCAGATACTGAATTTACTTTATACCCTTTGGCACCAAAGCTTTCAGCCAGCATCACAAAATCAGGATTGTTAAATTTAGTAAATCCTAACCTCCCAAATTCCATCTTTTGTTTTAAAGAAATTAAACCATATTCTCTATCAACCCAAACTAATATTATTACAGGCAATTTCAGGCGAACTGCGGGTTCAAGTTCCTGAATATTCATCAGAAAAGACCCATCCCCACACATTGCTACTACGGTTTTTTTTGGAAATACAAGTTGTGCAGCTATTGCTCCAGGTAGAGAAAATCCCATAGAGCAAAATCCGTTAGGGATAAGGCAGGTATTTGGCTCAAAAGTGTCATAAATTTTTGCAATCCATAACTTATGAACTCCAACATCTGAGATTATAATATCATTTTCACCTAAAACATTTCTTACATCTATTACTAATTTTTCTGGTTTTATGGGATATGATGAATCATTGGAATATTCTTGGATGTTTTGAACAATTTCTTTTCTAATTTTTTTAAATAATTCTGGAATGTCATGATGAGGATAGCAAGTAATACCAGGATCTTTTTGTTTTTCTTTCTCCAATTCTAATAAAATTGAATCAATTGTTAGTTCAATGTCTGCGGCTATTTCTACTGTTGGTGGATAATAAGTATCAGTTTCAGCAGGTGTAAAATCAATATGAATAATTTTTTTATCCAGTGCGCTGTTCCAAAACTTGGGACTATATTCTACCAAGTCATATCCAATGGCAATGACTAGATCAGACTCTTTCATTGCAAGTAACACATGATCTGCTTCTTTGATTCCTATTGTTTTCAAATGTCTTTCGGACTTGTCAGAAATTACTCCTTTACCCATGAATGTGTTCACCGAACACATTCCAGTTAATTCTGAAAATTTCCTTACGTAAAAAGTGGCATTTGTTCTAATGCATCCATTGCCAACTAAAATCAAAGGTTTCTTTGCATCTAAAATCAATTTAACTGCTTTTTTTATCAAAAACATATTTGGTAAAGAACGCAAGACTTCTGTGGCTGAAACAGGAATTATTTCTGAGCTCATTTTTGCAACATCTTGAGGAAGCTCAATGTGCGTGACTCCTGCTTTTTCTTCTAGTGAAATCTTAAATGACCTTCTTATTACTTCTGGAATGCTCTCAGCATTACGTAAAGACCAGTTCCATTTTGTAATAGGTTTGAACATTGTAATCACATCCATGTTTTGATGAGATTCTTTGTGAAGGGA
Source organism: Candidatus Nitrosopumilus sp. (assembly GCA_029861785.1). Classification (GTDB taxonomy): domain Archaea; phylum Thermoproteota; class Nitrososphaeria; order Nitrososphaerales; family Nitrosopumilaceae; genus Nitrosomaritimum. Next base: position 5,028 of record JAOTYR010000010.1, on the reverse strand, counting down.
GTTTGTATCAGTTTGGCCAGTAATTGCCAAAACTCTGGTTCTATCCATATTGGCATTTGCTATTCCGGTAGTAAGATTTGTAGCTCCTGGCCCAAGGTTGCAAGACATACTCCAACCCTGTCAGTTAATCTTCCATACACATCTGCCATAAATGCTGCTGATTGTTCATGCCTTGTTAAGATAAACTGAATTGGGGACTGCAGCAAAGACATCATCATATCTGCATTTTCCTCTCCTGGTAAACCAAAAATATAATCAACATTTTCTGATTCAAGACATTTTACAAACAAATCAGAAGCTTTCATCAAAACTTCATCTACATTATATAATATAGTGATTTATCCAATTTTAAATCAAATCTAAATTCACGCAAAATTTTTTTTAGCAATGTTAAACAAGTAAGTAATTTTTCCTGCTGCATCTGTTGGTTTGAATTGTATCAAATCAGCCCATTCAACCATAATTCCGTTCCATCCAGAGGTGTGCCATTTTCCTATCGGCAAAGAATTTTCCATCACTTTTTCATTAAAAGGCCACGGATTCATGTACAAGTATGGAAAAGAATAGTTTGCATCACCAGGTGAAATTCCAATTCCAATCTGCTCGTCTTTGTTACCTGTAAACCATTCTAATGAAAAATCAAAATGGTGTGGCCAAAGATGAACAAGTGTAAAACTATCACGCAAATTCATCCTAAATAATTCCATCACCTGTTTTGCCTTTACTGCAAAATCATGATATTCAATTAATTCTTTTTCATCTGTATTCTTTAATGGTTCTGTAGATATCTTTAGATTTTGTTCGGATGTTATGGATTTTAATTTCTCTAAAATGTCATTATTTTTCAGATCAATAAAAGATCCTTTTTCATTATGAAAATACAATAATTGTCCGGTTAGAAGATTAATTTTGATTTCAGTTTTATTGTCCAGTTGTCCTGTAGTTATTTCATCATTTTGAAAAAATAATCCATGATGTCCAAAATGAGGAAGCTCTTCTATCAATTGTTGTTTTAATTCTCCCATAACCATACAAATTGGTTGTAGAGTTTCAAATCTAACCTTGAAATCAGGCATGTTCTATTCCTGTTCCCTTTGAAATATCGATGCTTGTAGTTATCAAATCATCATATCCCAAATCATGGATATCATTTTTTCCAGTTGCTCTTGTAATCTCGTCAATTTCCATTTTTAAAATAGACATATAATTTACAAATCGTTGTACTGAATCCTCAACGCTAAACCTATCTCTCAAATTTTGTTTTTGTGTTGCAATTCCAACTGGGCAATTCCCAGTATGACAAGTTCGGTATTGCTGACAGCCGATTGAAATCATTGCAGAAGTTGCCACAGCTACTGCATCAGCTCCCATTGCAATAGTTTTGCAAATATCCCCTGATGTTCTATACCCTCCCGTCATGATGAGTGATGTCTCGCTTTGGTGTTTATCTAAGAATTTTCTTGCCCTTGCAACTGCATATACTGCAGGCATCGCAAAATTATCCTTGACAAAAACTGGTGCAGCTCCAGTTCCCCCACCTCTCCCATCAATTGTGATAAAATCTGGTTCTGCATACAAAGCATATTCTAAATCACCTTCTACATGGCCTGCTGCAAATTTTATTCCAACAGGTTTACCATTTGTAAGATCTTTTAATTGAGATACATAGTCTTTCAAATCTTGCTTGCTGTTAATTTCAGTATTTCTTGCAGGAGATATTTGATCCTCATCTTCTGGGATTCCTCTCAGATTTGCAATTTCTGGGGTGATTTTTTCTTTTAGTAAGTGTCCTCCTAATCCTGGTTTTGCGGCTTGACCAATCTTAATCTCTACAGCATTTGCAGTCTTTATCCATTCTTCATTTCGAGTAAATTTTGGAGTGCTTACTTCATAGATGTATTTTCCGGCATTATCAAATTCTCTTTGGTTTCTTCCTCCTTCTCCTGAACATGTAGCAACATCCATTTTCTTTGAACCTATGGCAAGTGCAGTCTTTGCTTCTTCTGAGAGGGCACCAAATGACATATGAGAAACATAAACTGGCATTGAAATCTCAAGAGGATTTTTTGCAGTTTTTCCAATTATTGTTTTAAGATTTAATTCATCTTCTTCTAACAGTGGAATTCTATACAATTGAGCAGCCTTGAATAAAATATCATCAAACATGGGAACCTGTTTTAGCGTGCCCATAGGCTCAATTTCCTTTACTTTCCACTTTGCCTTTGCAGCAATATGATCCATTGCAGGCATGGATTCATCATACGTTCTCTCAAAGCGTTGTCTTGTATTATGATCAAATCTAACGAGATAATCTTTGTTTTTTGCCAGTTCTAGCAACTGGTTTTGATTAATAGAAATCGTATCACCATTTACTACCAAATCAAAAGTTGGTACAGAGTCCTCATATCCTTCTGGACCTTTTCCAGTTTGTAAATCAAATTGCCAATTGTGTAATGGACATGTAAGATAGCCAGAATCATCCATAGACCCATCTCCAAGTGAGCCACCCATATGCGGACATTTGTTATACAGAGCATAGTATTTTTGATTTTGATTAACTATGACAAATTCAATATCAAGCATATTGAAAATTTTCATTCCGTTGTTTGGAAAATCAGAAACGTTACATATTTTAATAAATTTTGTTTCAAGCATCCTCATTCATCATATTTCTTGTAAGATATAAAAAATCTAAAGATATAGTATTTAATTAGTTTCCCTACTTGTTTATCAATAGCAGAATTGGTAATAATTTTAAAAAGACATCATATAACTTAGACTGGAAATAATTGGATTATTTGATGTATTGGTTCATGTTACCAATCTCAACACTTGAGCTACTGGGGCAATGCTAGCTGGTATTGGTGCTGCTGCTATGTTCATGCCAATTTTCTTAATTGTTTTTCCTTTGTTGGGTCCAGAGTTTGCAATCGCAGGTCCCTCGTTAATTTATGATACCTACAAATCAAATTTTGTAATCTAATTTTTTAATTTCCTCGCATAGTTTATGATAATTATAGATTACATTAGACAAGATCTCTTATTCTATATTTAAATTTGATAATCCCGCAACTCTCACAATGAATTTTATTTTCAACAAAGGTGATCTTTTCGGAGCTACAATCCAAACAGATTTGAATATCTCGTAGGACACAACTTTCTAAATCAAATTTTTTCTCTTCTCTGTTTTTTACAAGTATAGTATCCATGATGACAATACTTACAAATAATCTTTAACCCCATTCCCAAATTGACTCCAAATACACAGTATTGGACTGAACAAAAATGAATTTGGAACAAAATTGGCTATTTGATTAAGTTCTTTAAAATCAAAGTATAATCATGGATACAAAAATACGAAGAGTCGGGTTGTTGGTCATACTTCCACTAGTATTGACAGCTTTTAGTTTCGGTTTTATGGTCGAAGTTGATACTGCAACTGCTCAAGGAAGCCCCCTGGTAAACTCTCCCCAAAATCTTACGGATCTGCCAATGATGACATTGTATGTGGCGACAAACTCTGCTCTGAATTGAAAGAAAACTCTATCTCAAGTCTAGAAATAATAACTTAGATAGATATTGAAAAAATACATCTTGGAACTGTTGGGTCAAAACCGGACAGTTTCATTTTTTAAATTATCACTCTTCCCAAAAAATAATTTCAAATCCAAAACATCGCTTCTTTTAGTATCCGTTAATCGATGTTCACTAACGAGCCTGTTATGGTCCAATCCAATAAGTGGAACTGAACTTTTGGTATTCTTAAATACAAAAAAATTAAAATTTTCAACCTTTTTTCATGGAAAAATTCACTCAAAATACTTATCCCTTTTCTAATAAAATCAAATTTGTTATTTGTCCTCCTTTGATCTTAATTTAATTTTACGAGTTATTACCTCTCCAAATTCCGCATTTTCACAAATAAGGGACAATGAAGAGAAGTATTTTGCACAGTCAATTGCATTGCTATTAATTTCCTCTATCCTTGGAGGATTGGCAGTATTGCCATTTGTAATGATGCCTCTTGATGATGCTTATTTTGAATTTGAAGGAACAGAAAATATCGATAACACATTTCCACTGAAGGACTCTACTGTAGGGTTATCTATTGGCTCCAGCATATTGAGTGGATTTGTTTCAGCCATATTGTATTATTTTATTGGAAAAAAGCTTGATGGAAATACAAATTGGAAGAAGGTTTTTTCTGTAATTTTTCACATTCATGCTGTGGTTATTCCAATTACCATAATCATGACCATACTACTTTTTCTAATGTGGGGCTCTTTTACATCGATAGACTCCTCAGTCCTCTTGGATCCAAATATTGGCGAAGCAGATGTTTTTTCATTACTTGGATCCTTTATAGGATATGTAATCTTGCTTGTAATTTTGGGAATGGGATTTGCCATATGGGGATTAATTGTTACGATTAAGGCTATAAAGACAGTGCATGGATTTGATACCGGAAAAGCCTTTGGGCTAATTATCTTGGTGGGAATTATTACTTCATTTATTAGCATCCCATTTAGCTTTGGTTGAATTTCTGGAACAGTTTAAAATTTCAAATCAATTAAAAGGAATCAAACTTAGTTCAATCTCTACAAAAAACAAAACTCTAAAGTAGATATTCTCTAAAACCTACTCAAAAACAATGTAGATATGAAAATGATTAAACTAAAAATTTCATATTTGACTCATTAATACATAAAAGTTCCAAGTGAAAGGATTGTCAATTTAGTTTGGTTTCATGAATTGAGTGGTAAACGAGTTAATCACTATCAGTCAAAATAGAAATTTCCAAATTTACACTTAAAAATCAGACTCTATCTAGGTTCAAATTTTTGAATAATGTTCCTATCTACATCTGTCACGTAAACATTGTTTTTTGAATCAACAGCAATTCCGTAGGGAACTAGAAATTGTCCTTCAATGGTTCCCTCCTCTCCCCACTTTGTGATGAAATTACCATCACTGTCAAATTTTTGAATTCGATGGTTATTTTGATCAACCACATACAGATTATCTGAA
>JAOTYR010000064.1 GCA_029861785.1 Candidatus Nitrosopumilus sp. | reverse complement strand
TCTCGTCGTTGTTTAACCAAATTACATGGTTGTTTAATTCAAGATTAACTAGTGGTTTGTTTGGAACATAGCTAGGGTTTCCTTCAATAACTGCACCCATTGGTATTTCAATTTCAAAAATTTCTTCAGGTTCCAAGATATGCTCAGATACAGATGGTTTTGCCAAAGACTCTGGAAGATAAAAACCAGTATAGAAAATAACACCTGCACCAATTCCGACTATCAATGCAATTAGTCCTACTCCATATGCATGACTAGTTGTAGCGCTCAACGATTTTTTTCCCTTTCGAGTTCTTATAAAGCTTTTTTGAATTAAAATTATGATTTTGAAACATCTGTCGATCCGGTAGTTGTACTTTTACTAACATCAGATCCATCATCAGTTTTCCCTTTTGGAATTTGAATTTCTGGAGCCAATTCTTTTTTCTCTTCTAGCTTTCCAGAATCCTTAGGAAGTTTTCCTGCTTCAGTTTCTTTTTGAGATTCTTTTAGCTTTGGTTTTTCCTTGGGTTCGGGAGGAGGGGGAGGTGGTGGATTGTTGGCCTGAGCTAATCCATATCTGTAGATATGGAAGAATCCTGCAAATACCAACAATATTAGTCCAACAAAGAATAAGGAAACGTTCTTCATTCCAGTTAAAGCTGCATTGTATGCTGCAATGTTTAGTAAGACTTGAAATGCTAATAATGCTACAAGTAGCCAATTAATCCATTTTTCTGTAAGATTTATTGTGGCTACCTTTTGTGGAGCGTTTTCTTTGTGAAGTTTTGCCTTTCTTTCTGATTCATTTGCTAGTTTTATCATCATGTAGGTAAAACCAAAACCTAATGGAACCAATAATATCATCACAGAGTAGAAGAATATTGGATCGATTACCAGGCGTTCCACAAGTGGAATTTTTACATTTGGTGAAATATAGAATCCCCAGTAGGTGGTTACCATAATTTGTGCTAGACCAGTAATTCCGAAGGCAGTAATCATTGGTCTGTCTCTCCAAGAGAATTTCTTGTATCTATCAAGAAATGGAATTAAAGCAAGTGAAATGATAAACAGCAAAGGCCATACAAGTCCTGTGAAAAATTTGTCATACTGTGTTCGCATAAAAGCATAGATTCCTGTTAGATACCATTCTGGCACTGTTACTCCAGGCGGTTGTGTAGGTACGAATTTGAATCCCATGTCAATTGGGAAAACACCACCTGTGATCAAAATGGCTCCACCAATTGCCATTACCATTGGTACATCAAACACCAAGAATCTTGGGAAATGTACTGCCATTAAACCAAGCATTACTATTGGTAAAAGAAATACATGTTGTGCATAGAATCTTAAAACAAAGTCAGAAAATCCACTTCCTAATGCGGCATCACGAATAGTTGGACCAGCTATAGGAATTGAAGTCGTCAACGAAGCTGCTATACTAATTGCAAGTTCAGCTCGTTCACTAAATATTACATCATATCCAGTAAAGGCTTCAAGGATTGTAACTACACCAAGTATGACACCAGAAACCCATAATACTTCATTTCTAATTTTGTATCGTCCACTAAAGTATTGGTAATACATGTGAAGTACAGCTAAAAGTACCATTGCATTTGAACCGTGATAGTGGATATTTCTGATATGGAAACCAAATGGAACTTCATCATTGATAAACTGTACGCTATCCCAGGCCCTATCCAGAATTGGTTGATAATAAAACATGAGCAATGCTCCAGAAATTCCAAGTATTACAAATACAATAAAAGTAAGCATTCCCAAAAATCCAAACGGACTAACAAATCGAGCAGGAAATGAAAATTTGATTGCAGTAAATATCGATCGGTCTAATCCATCCCATAGCCAATAGAAAAAGGCAGTGACGCCAGTCCTTCTTTCAAGTGAAGCGGCCATATCCAATTACTCCATTATCATTCACACCCCATTTTGGTGGTAATATCCATAAAAAGCCATCCGAATCTTTTTCAAAATTTAATTTTGGTAAAGTATTTGAAGGTGCAGCTTGAACCGATGCAGGTCCTACATATGCTGTTCCACTTAATACATCATACATAGTTCCATGGCATGGACACTCTCCTCTCTTTCTTCCTTCGTCTGGCCAATATTTCCACAAACACCAAAGATGAAGACAAATCATACTGTATCCTCTAAAAGAAGATATTTCTTTTTTAGAACCACCTAGTTCTTCAGGTAATCTAATAAATTGCCATTTTCGAAATGCTTCTGCATCAAGTGCAGCATCCCCAGTAGAGGGATAAGTAATAACCTCAGCATGATTTACAGGAAAAGTGTCAACATGAGCTTGGGTGCCATCAGGTAAAATCACAGGTACTTTTTCAAGTGAAGATGATGAAGGATTTGGCATATAGTTTCCAAATGGAATAAACGGAGCAAAAGCTAGACCTGTCCCTGCGGCTCCCATTAACTTTAGAAAGTCTCTCCTGGATAAACCGCCAGATTTTTGCGTCCCCTGCTCTGACATTCAAGCTGTTGTACTCGGAAAATTGCTTATAAATCTTATTCAATTATGTGTCTGAATTTCGTCTCATGATAAATACAAATCCCAATCCGATCGCAAATCCAATACCTATACCCATGACTAATTCAATTGGAAATGATATCTCCTCTGAAATTTTTTCTTGTGCTAAGATAGTAGACGGGTCCTTTGAAATAGTTTCTTTTGATTCTATTTGTTTTTCGATAATTGATGAATCATTTGAAATTTCATCAATATCTTCAGGAATTGACATTGTTATATTTGGTTGAAACAATTCTGGTAGAATTTTTGTTTGATTTAATTGATTTAATTTAGATTGAACATCAGCTGAGATTGTAGAAAATTTTGCAGCAAGTGTAATTGATTCGGTAGTAGAATTTCCCCCAAATAAAGTGGAATGGACTAAAAGTGAATAGGTACCGGTTTGATTAAGTGGAATATATATTACAGTAGATGTGTTATCTTTGTTTTTGACTGGAAAAAATCCCCCGCCTTGACTAAATGCGGAACCTCCTAACCAATCAAGTGATGCCCATCCAAGAAAATGCCCAAATATTCCTGAAGGCATATTTGTTTGAATTATTTCCCCTTGAGGATTAATAACAAATACAGATAGATTTGTGTCATCGTTAATCCAGGATAATTCAATGGCAGCTGAATTAATGGATTCATCTTTAATATCAAAATAATACTGTCTCCAATCACCTGCCATGTACCGATTAGCCATATCAAATGCCCCTTTAACATATCCATTACCATAAAGAACATCATCACTGTCTTTACCTTGAATTAAGATTGGAACATCTTTTTGATCAATTGGTTGTTTTACAACAAAAGACATCGGTGAATTTACAGTATGCCTCTCACCTTCAAATGTTAAAAATCCTTGATAGACTCCTGTTTGAATATCGCTTGGTAAAACCAAATTTACTTTTACATTTGCAGTGTCTTTTGGAGGAACTGTAATGGTCGAGGATTCTGGCCAGATGATAGACCAATCTTGTTTGTCATAATAGCTTGCAGATAAAGTATAATCCATTGATGTTGAATTCTGTCCGGTATCTCCTAACCAATACGAGTATCTTGTAGGAACAGGATATACTCCAACAATTGGAATACCATCAAACTTTTCATTTGGTTCTGTAATTCTTAGCTCTTGTACTGTTCCCCATGAACCTGCTCGGCTAATTAAGGACAATTCATTACTGGCAATTTTTGTGTTGTTATTTTTATCAATCCAATCATAAAGATAAAGGGATGAGATTTTAATGTCATTTGCATAAACATTATCAGTTTTGTTCATAAATGAAGTAAAGGGAAAATTGACATTTAAAATCAACAGAGATGCGTCAGCAGGAATTGGGGTTTTTTCCTCATAAAAATCTCCCAAATCTTTGTGCAATTTAAGATCAGATAGATGTAAATAATTTGGAGCAAATGCATCTTTTTCCTTCAGGTCAGGATTTTTAAGATAATAGGAATCTAATTGTCGGAGTTTTGTTTCTCCCTCAAATTGATTTTTTTTGATTAAAGATAATTTTTGTGGTTTAATTTTAATTTCTATTTGTCTATCACTAGGATTTTCGATTGTAAATATCGCAGAGCCCTTCTCATTTGGAGATAATTGTCCTGCAAACCAGCTTGTCATTGGCATTGATTTTGAAGGAATCTTAAAAGTTTCAAATCCTATTGCCGTGGAATTAATAGATTCTGAAACCGGATCTAAGATTTTTTTTATGTTGTTATAAGATTCATCGTTATAGACTATGAAAATATCGTTATTACCATTTACAAAGTCAAGAGCAGTATTCACATTTACTAAGCCTGAGCCTTGATTAAATACGTCATTTTTTAGATCAGTTGCAGTAGACATTAAAATATTTTTAATGGTGAAAGGATCATATTCTATTAATTGTTTATTCAATCCTTCCATTAAAACTGCAGCACTTCCAGAAACTATTGGGGCTGCCATGCTGGTCCCACCAAATAAAGAAAATGATTCTTGTCTTGAATCCTTTTCAATCTTTAACATTGAGGATGGAGTGAATCCATGAGCACCTATACTCATGATGTCTGGTTTAGGATCACCAATAATTCCAGGACCTCTGCTTGAAAAATCAACAACATGATTATAGTGAGTTGTAGTATTTCCAAATCTTGGTTGATTTTCAAATGGACCATAACCAACAAAAACATTGTTTGTTGTTGCACCAACTGAAATCCCAAGTGGTGATGCATTAGGCATTCCAATTGTTCCATATCCAGGACCTGAATTTCCAGCACTAGATACTATAGTTACTCCTGGATAATCAGGATCAAGGGATTTTGGGGTTACAAGAATACTTTGAATTAATGACAAAACATCCATCCCAGGAGCTGAATTTAAGGTTGGAAAGGTAGAGATTCCCCAACTATTAGAAATTATATCGGCGTTAGTTTTTCCGCTAAATTCCCAGTTGTTATCTTTATTTTCAAATCCTGATGCCCACAACCATGCATAAACCGTATCTCCAAACCATAATGCCTTTATCGGAATTATTTTTGCATCAGGAGCTACTCCCCTGATTACATATTTTTTTGTGTTTTTGTAAATATCATATTCCTGTATGCCCTTTGAAGTAATTGAAGAAGCGCTTGAAGTTCCATGACCCATAAAATCTGTCATTACTCCAAAAAATTCCCCATTGGGATCAAGTGGGGGAAGAAGTGTTCCGTTCATGGCATTTAAAGTGTCATCGATATTTACTGTTTTATTTTGAATTACCCCATAAACATCTAAAACCCTAGCTCCGACTGTTCCTGCACTATAATCAATTTTTCCATCTTCATTGGAATCATAAATTAGAAATTCATTTCCACTTCCCAATACAATGGGCTTTTCATCTGTAAAATCAAAATCATAATCTGGTGTCTCACCAGGTTCTAAGGAAAATCTTGTATAATCTTCCCAAGATGTAGAAAGGTCTGGAATTATTGTATCATATACTCCCTCCACGTTTGAATCCACAAAAAGTACCGGCACTAATTGAATTCTAACTTGTCCAGAGAAACTCCCTTGATACATTATTCCAAGATGATAAATTCCACTTTGAGATTTAATGTAATCTCGGTTATTATCGCCAATTTTCATATCGGTGTTTAGCGTACCATTAAAGATAACACTTGATCCAACTTGCGGAAAAAATGAATTGTAAATTGGAACTTGTGTTCCTTTTCCCCCTTGGAGAATATCAAGAAAAATTCCCTCCTTGGTTTGATAGACACCTGATGTTATTCCCTCAGGTATTGGCTTGCTGTAGTTTCTAATGATGTTATCTTTATCCACATAGGCAAAGAAGGTGGCATTAGTCAAGATAATTCCTTGTCCGTCCGGATCGATCATTATTGGATGATTGAATTCGTCGCGGGCAAGGGAATCTTTAATGTCTAAATTTGAAAAATCTACTCCGGTATCAACTATTGCAATTTTTATTCCATCTCCTGTAATATTATATTTTGTTTCAGCCAAATTAGAACCTGTGATTTCACCTATCCTTGAAGCATCAGGAATTTCTGCAGAGTGAAAATCTAATTGAAAGTCTTCAATCACATGATATCCACGTGCCAATAGATTTGACACCAAATTATCATTTAATACTGCTACATGAAAAAATCCTCTGTCGGATTGTATTCCATATAGCGAATTACTTTTTAAAAAATCAAGATCATTTGTGCCTGCTCCAAAAATCACATATCTTTTGTAATTGTTTTTTGTAAAAAAATCTGGGGATATATCCACAATGCCTGAATCAAAAATGTCGTAATTTTTTTGAACCAAATTATTATCCACCAGATCACCGCTAGGAAAACCATAAGAATTTGAAAATGCAGAAGAAAGTAAAATTATTGAAAACAAGATTGCCACCTTGGGCATAAAATAATTATTTATCCTACGTTATTATAACTATCTTCTACGTGCAAGTATAGCCACTTGAAGTGCAACAATAATTCCAATTGACGCTACTATTGGAAATAACAATGAATTTAGCTGAGACGAGGCTTCTTCAATATTTAGGACTGAGTTTGATACTGATGTCACACTTGTATCAATATTGGTGCTGGCATTTTCTAGTGTGGAGCCAAATTCCTGAACTTCAGATTTTAGTGTATCAAGTTCTTTTGAGGTCTCATCTAAGATTGAGTTTAATTCAATTATTTGATCCGAGATTCCACTAATATCTTGACTTTGGACCAATGTTGCAGCAGAACCATGAGAACTTGTTCCTTGACTAAATGCCACCACATGAAAGACAAATGTCCCTTCTTCTTTTGGAGTATAATCAACAAAATACAATCCTTGATGTAAGGTTGTAAAAGAATCAGATAATGTTTCTACCCTTCCTGATGGAAGATGAACATGGGTAGTTTCAAGGAGTTTACTGGGATCACTTCCAATTAATAGACCGTCACTTGTAGTTTGAACAAATACGCGAAATGTGTTGTTTATTGCTGCAGTTTCTGGGGCAAATACAAGTGTGTTTACTTGTCTTTCAACTGGAACACCAACTAGGTCAGTAGTCGAGGTAAATTTAACATCAATTTTTTTTGAAACGCCACTTTGTTCGGTGCTAATTGCTTCTACAGTATAAGTTCCAAAAGGCAAACTTGAGGAGGATTCAGGCCAAACAATTAGAGCATGGTTAAAGGAGCCCTCAGCATTTGTAGATATTTGATCAAACCGTGCAATTGTTTCATCTGGTGCAAATAATCTAATTATCAAATTTTCGTTTGGGAGTCCCTTTCCAAATACGAATAAAGGTTGATTCTCAGAGAAGACACGACTGTTTGTTTCAATTTCCAACTCTGAAAAACCATCCTGTATTGGAATAATTAGTAAAGGAATTAAGAATACTAGAAATTTTACACTCACCTTAGAGTACATGAATATTATCACCTAGATATTACTTCTGGAAAATTTGTCTATAACTTTCGTTAAGAGGTATTCAAAAAAAAGAAAAGGAATAGTGTGAATTTTCTAGTCTTAGTTGACAG
>JAOTYR010000065.1 GCA_029861785.1 Candidatus Nitrosopumilus sp. | reverse complement strand
AACAATCTCTGATGATTGAACTTGGGATTCTGTTATTTCAAATCTTAATTCATCATCTATTTGATAAACAGGTTGTATATCTCCCCATTGAAAACTAAACCCTCCTGATCTTATGCCTGAACTAGATGCAACAAGAACTACTGCTCTATCAATGGCTCCTTTTGAAAATTTGAGCATTTGTTGAATTTCTTGTTTTGTCCATCCCCTGGTGTTTGAAAGATTTTCCAATTCTGGAAATGTACTGTAAATTCTCTTCCAAGGTAAAGCAATGTCATTCATGTCGAATAATTTCTTGAGAGGTTTGAAGTAATTGTTCATTGAGGAAGGCTTGAAGTAATTCGGATGGTCTGGTGAAAGCTGGGTTCTCTCTCGTAGTTTCTTTGAGATATTAAGTAGGATGTCTTTTGCCCACCCTGGATCTTCTCTGGCAAAATTTACAAGTTGTTCTGCCCTTTCTTCAAAACTACCTTCCAAAATATCTTCTAACGTATTACAGAGGACATATCGTAATGTTCTGGTGTATTTCTCCTTTGTTTCCTTGGACCTAATCCCTTGATAGTACAAATCCAAGGGAGATTCTTCTTCTGAACGTTGAAATTCTTCCTTAGTTATTTTCAATTTTATCTAAATGCCTCTTGGAACTATAAAAAGAGACATGTAAGTAGTGGACCGGATGGGATTTGAACCCACGACCTTTGCGGGAATATTCCTTACGCAGTGTGAGTGCGTCATCCAAACCAAACTAGACGACCGGTCCATCATTTTTAAAATGAAAGGTGCTTTTTTGTCTTTAGATTTTTGATATTGTGATAACCTTGAGCTTTTTTATCATAGATTATATCCTAAAACATGTTACTTCAGGAATTTGATACTATAATTGATAGAATGCAATTGGCGTTGGACATTGCCAAAAATTTAGGACAGTCAATTGAGGAGGCCAAAATTCTTTATCAAATGAATGAAGTGTTACCTGAAAATCTACAAATGGAATTAGATGACGTGTATGATGAAAACATGGCAAAGCAAACTGTTTCTTTGTACAAAAATCAGATAAAATCAAAAATTTCTGAATACAGAGAAGAATTAATGTTAAATTAAAGACTATTTCTTAACGCCGAGATTTCTGTTCTTTAGCCTAAGGTATGGATTTCGGCATTTCCTGCATCTCGTAGCATTGACGTCATTTCTTGCATTACAATTAAAACAAATTTTCATAACTAGACGTGCCCCTTGTGCGATTCGTTTTTTCTCAGGGTCTGTTATTGGCATTTGGTTTTCTCCTTAATCTCCTACTATTAATTTAATCGGATTTTCCCATCTTTCCTGCAAGCAGTACTGGAACTTCTGCAGGTCTTTTTGCAACTGGAATGTTTGCTTTGTTAAACATCGAAACTTTGGATTCAGCAGAACCATATGTTCCCATCACAATTGCTCCTGCATGACCCATTCTCTTCTCTTTAGGTGCTGCTCGTCCTGCAATGTAGGCAACTGTTGGTTTGTCAAACCCACTATCGATAATTCGCTGAGCTAACATCTCTTCTGAATCCCCGCCAATCTCTCCAACTATTACCATTCCTTCCATATCTGGAAGATCTTTTACCATATCAAACGCATCAATTAATCTTGTTCCATTTACTGGATCGCCTCCTATGCCAATTGTAATTGATTGTCCAAATCCAGCTTTAGTTAATGCATCTGAAATCTCATAAAGTAAGGTTCCACTTTTTGATAACACTGCAACCTTTCCTTCCTTAAATGGCATTGGGGGCATGATTCCTACCTTGATTAAATCTGGAATCATTATTCCAGGAGTATTTGGGCCAATAACTATGGCACCTTTATGTTTTGCCATATCTATTATCTCCATTGTATCTCGAACCGGAATGTGTTCAGGAATTGCAACAAGTAATTTAATTCCAGACTGTAGCGCATCTTTTGCAGCATTCAAAAAGAATTTGGCTGGGACATAAATGATTGAAATTTTAGCGCCAGTAGCCTCTACTGCCTCTTTTACAGAATTATAAATTGGAACCTTGTCATCAAATTTCTGACCACCTTTTCCTGGAGTAACTCCTGCCACTATATTAGTCCCATATGCCATCATGTTTCTTGCATGCAATGAGCCATATGCTCCTGTAATTCCTTGGACAATTACTCCTTTTTTCTTGTAATCTGCATCTTCAGGTCTACCTTTTAGAATATCAAAAATCTCCATCATTTCCTATCTCCCATTACTGCTGCATTAATAGCATCTTCAACTGAGTCATAAATTTTAGTTCTGGAATCTTTTAACATTTCCTTTGCCTGATCTGATTCTGTTCCCTTTAATCTTGAATATACTGGAAGATCGATCAAACCATCTGCATAGGCTTTGAGAAATGCTTTTGCTACTACTGTTGTCTTAACAATTCCTCCATAAAGATTAACTAAAATTTTCTTAACTTTATTCATCTGGCTAATCAAAGTTAGTGCTTCATACACTGATTCCGTAGTGGCACCACCACCAACATCAAGAAAACATGCTGGTTTTCCACCATTATCTGATAGCATATCCAGAGTTGACATTACAAGACCTGCGCCATTTCCAACTACTGCAATGTCTCCATCAAGTTCTACTAATGAGAATCCACTCTTTTCAGCCCTTTCCTCAATTTCTGATTTTTCTTGATACTTGTCCATCTCTGGATGTCTAAAGTTACTGTTATCATCTGTTACAAATTTACCATCAAGAGCCATTAGAGAACCATCTTGCATTATTGCAAGTGGATTAATTTCAACAAGTTCTGCTTCTTTTTCAATTGTTAATTTTGATAATTTTTTCAAAGTGTCCACTAGATCCTTTGCTGTTTTTCCCTCAAGGCCCATCTCTTTTGCAACCTGTACAGCAATCTCATCTGAAACATCTCCCATTCCAATCTCTTTTATAATTTGATTTTTAACCGACTCTATCTCTACTCCACCTTCAGCTGATGCGATAATTGTATAGCATCTCTTTGAGCGATTCAAAAATATCGACAGGTATAACTCTTTTTTAATGTCTGCCATCTTTTCAAGTAAAATTGCACGTGCCTTTTCCCCCTTTATGGTCAAATCCATAACTTGGGGGTATTTTAGTTCAAATTCATCATCGTTTTGGCATTTTTGGATGCCTCCAGCCTTTCCTCTACCTCCAACTGGGACTTGGATTTTAATTACAAATGGATATCCAAGCTCTTTTGCATGAACTCTCCCCTCATCTATTGTAGTGGATGATTTTGATGGAAGAAGGTTAATTCCATATTCTCGAAATAATTCCTTTGCTTGAAATTCTAATAAACGCATGCAAAAATCATCAAAATTACGGTCTTTATTAATTATGAGTTATCTTGTTTGCTCTTCTAGAAGATCAATTATCTCTAAAAAGCGATCCCTGCTCTTTCTTATCAATTCTTGGGGGAACTCTTCAATTGTAAATACATACTGCTGATGAAAACTAGGAACTAAAACTCCACCTGATGTTACTAGTTGTTCAATTACATAGTCTTTAGTTAATGTGCATACAATCTCTTCATATGCATCGTCTTCTTCTTCTAGTGTTTGTCTGTACAATACTATGGGTCGGTTTGTTTTTGAAACAATCTCAGAGCCTTTTTTTAACAGATCAGTTAGCTGTTGTACCTGCCAGCCATCAAGGCTAATCTGTTTTACCATGATTTTATAACATGTTTTTTCTATTTATTATGCCAGTTTAGCTAAAAGCTAGCTAGTTTGTTCATTTTTGATTAAACAAAATTATGAAGATCATGAGTCATTATGAACAACAGTTGCATCTCTTTCTGTATTTGAATTTTTTTTGGAAAGGAATTCCTTAAGGCTACAAGTTTTGGCCCTTGGCCATCAAGTTTCTAATATGGGTCATTACCAAATCATTTTCATCATATTTTCCATCTTTTAGCTCCTCTAAACAATCATCAAAAGATAATTCCAGTTTGAATTGTTCTCCAAATGTCCTGTCTGCTTCAAGAAGATTAACATCAATGCAAATAGTAAAGTCGGGTGGAAAACAAATATCAATTTCAAGAAATTCATCGTCAAATTTACCATCTAGCTTCGAGCTTTTCTGCTGTAGTTCCTTTTCATCTAATGTTTTACCAATAAGGATTGGATCTAAAGTCGAAATTTTCTGGCCATCAATTTTGATCTTTCCTGGGAGAAAGTCGTGAATTGTTCTTAAGGCCAAATTTTCTTGCAAGGTAGCTTTGCCAGAAATTGGGTCTGGGAATGGTTCTTTGAAGGTATTTTGGTAGGTATTAGCTAATCTGTCATGATACATTTTAGTGACTATTTGTTTTGCATCATTCTTTTTTACTCCATCCCCCAGTAATTTTACATAGGTTGAACCAAGTTCTGATGCTACTGTAAATAACATAATATTTTCTCTGTTTCTAGGCTCTCCTCCTATCGCGATGGTTTCCAAATTAAATTTTTTATTATTATTTGTTGTATCTACAAAAAGAGTACTAAGATCTAATTTTCCATTTTCAAAATCTTTTGAACAGCTTATGTCTCCCCCACATCTATCAACATTGAAAAGATCATGAGCTGCTAATTGTAAAATTCCAAGATCTTCAACAGCAATGAATTTCTTACTATCCAAAGCAAAAGCATTATCAAAAGCAAAAGGAATTGTAAATAGAGTCAACAAAGCAAGAATTGTTACCATGGTTCTATCATTCATATTCTCGTTTCATAAATATGGGTAATAAACATAACTTTATGTTGCGAAAAAATTATCACCATTTAGAAAATCACCATTTTATAAAAAAATTTATGTAAATTTATTTTTTTAAAATTCATATTGTTCCATTGACATTCAATTAAAAATATTCAAAAAATTTTTGAAAAAAGAAAAATGAATCACAAATTTCCAAGTGCTCTTGAATGTTTGCCAGTATGTGGTCGTTCACCAGAGTATCTTCTTCTCATATGTCCTGATGGTCTGCCGTCTAGCAACTCTAAGAACCAAGATTCGTGTTCAATTTCTTCAGCAAGAATATCTGCTGCAATCTCATATGTCATAGGATCTTTTCCGTGAGTCATTTTACAAATTTTATTCCAGTTTATTATGGCGCCTTGTTCTGCTTTGAGACATTTTTCAAGAATCTCCTTGAGTGTTGTGCTCTTATCTGATTGCAGGAAGTCAGCTCCTGCTTTTTGACAAAAGTCTACGATGTCTTTTGGAAATTCTCCTCCTAGCTGGAATATTCGGTCAATACATGACTCAAAATGGCTAAGGTCTTCTAGTCTGGCATCTTCAATTACCCCTTTGATTCCCTCACCTTCCATTCCTGTGCAGAATGACCTGAGGTTGGTAAAGTAATAGTATGCTACAAACTCTACTGATGCGTTAATTACCAATTCTTTAATTAACTCATCAACGTCAAGACCGTTTTGTTTTAGAAATTCTACTCCTACAACATGATGTTTAGAGTCTGACATGTTGAGGTGAATATGATTTGAACATAAAAAGATTACATTGTTTTCTTTTCATATTCTATGATAGTTAGATAACCTCTAGAGAAGATTGATAAAATAGAATTTCAGGGTACGGGTGCTATTTTTTCTCTAAAACGATTTTTAAAATTTTTTGAAATTTTTTTATTAAAAAAAGCAAGATTGCACTGAAGTAATTGGGATTCTGACTATTGAACTGATATTCTAATTTTTTGCCCATCAATGTCATCGTCTTTGTATTCTTTACACGTTTTCTCAAAGTCTATCTTTTTTACTCTAACTAAAAATGCTAAGTCTTCTGATTTTTCTTTTATCATTTCTAATGACTCTTCATCTAAATCCAAAATTGATGCAATCTCTAGCACGTCAGTTGGATTATAACCTCTTTCTTTTCTTAATGTTTGAATTCTTCTTGCCACATCCTTTACCAATCCTCTTGCCATCATCTCTTTGTTTCTTGCAGTAGAAATAAAGACAATGTAGTTGTCTCTTTTTGCCATTGCGAAGTTTTCATTTGCATCATAGTCGATTACAAAGTCATCTTTTTCTAATTCAATTTGTGTTTCCTCAATTTCAAAATTAAATGAATTTGTATTTTGCAGAGATGATATAATTTCTTGAGGATTTGTCTCTCCAAAGTTTTTTACAAGTGCACCCATGTGCTGTTTTGCTTTAGGACCGATTCTTTTTCTTTCTAATTCGACTATTGGTTTTACGGGCAAGTTTAGTTGTTTTAATTTCAGAATCTGCTCCAATCCTGACTGTTCTTCTGTTTCTAATATTGAGAATTTCTCTACATTTAGCTGAGATATGAGAAGATCTGATAATGATTCTAGTTTTTCTTTTTGTCCTTTACTTACACAAATCAGTGCTTCATTTAGTGGCCATCGTCGTTTTAGTTTTCCTTTCATTCTAGCAGCAGAGGATACTGAAACCACATCTTTCATAATATCAAAGGATTCTTCAATATCTTCAACTACTAGTGACTCTTGGTATTGAGGCCAGCTATCAAGTAAGATACTTTGTTTTCCATCAAATACTGTTTGATAGAGATATTCACTTGTATAGGGACATAATGGATGAATCAAAATATCTAGGGTTTTCAGAACCTCTTGTAGCACAGCATAGATTGCCAGTCTTCTGTTCTTTTTTGATTCATCCTCATCCCACAACTCTCCTCTTGTAATTGGGATGTAAATTTGGCTTAGATTATTAATAATATAGTCATCAATTGCTTTAGATGCTTCGTGATATTTGCACGAATCATTTTTTTCTGTAATTTTTTTAATTAATTTTTGAAGCTTTGATAGCAGCCAAATATCAGGAGATGACAGCAGTTGATTTTCTTTTGCCCATGAAATAGTCTTTGATGAATCATAATTATCATACTCACTGTTTTGCTTAAAGTAAAGATGCAGATTAAACAGTGTGTTAATTACCTGATAAGGTCTTGACATTAATTCATCAGTGCTAAAGCTAAGAGGTTCAATTGGACTTGACTTCCAAATAAAATAAAACCTCACCAAATCGACTGGATATTTTTCAAGCAACTCGGCGCCTTCAATTACGTTTCCAGTACTCTTACTCATCTTGCCTCCTTTTTCATCTAATACATGACCTTGAAACAAAAACGACTTGTATGGTGGTGATGGTGCATTGTTTAAAATTACATTTTCAATTAGTAGAGTATATGCCCAGCCTCTGGTCTGGTCTATTCCTTCTGTGAAAAATGGCGCTGGAATCTCTTTTGAATATTCTTCATCAGTTAGTGAAGAGTATGGAGCAGAACCACTGTTGTGCCATGTATCTAGCACATACTCTTCTCTTTTGGTATTTGTGCTATTACACTTTTTGCACTTTATGGTAACGTTATCAATCCATGGTCTGTGTAATTCAAAATTAGGTCCATCAGGTAAATTATCTGCAGCATTTGTAATTTCTTTTCTTGAAAAAAACCAATTTTTCTCACCACAATCCTGGCAATCCCAAACAGGAAGTGGACACCCCCAAATTCTTTCTCGTGATATGCACCAAG
>JAOTYR010000009.1 GCA_029861785.1 Candidatus Nitrosopumilus sp. | reverse complement strand
AGAGATTCCAAGATTCTGGTGAACCTTTGACTAGACATCATTCAGGATTTGGAGGCATCATAAATTACGAGAATCAAAGAGCATTGGAGATATTTAATGCAACTTCTCTATTATCAGAATTACCTAGCAGTTTCTCACATGACATCTCAATGAGTGAGAGAATCACTGATCAATTAATACAGGAAATGATAATTCAAGAACATATTGCACAAAAGAAATATGACGAAATGTATAACAAGCAAACCCGATGGAATTAGACTCTTGAATAATAATATCTAGCCAAGAATTATTTAACATAGTTTTTTACCCTTTGGATTTCTTTTCAGATTATTTGTCAAGTCAATTATTTACCCCATAATGTTTCTGAAAATCTAGTTAATAGCTTTGGTGTTACGGTTCAGTTAGATCAAGATGGAGGCATTAATTTGAAAAGTCTTAAAAAACTTTTTAGTGAATTTAAAACTAAATTTTCCATAAACAAAAAATAATTAATGTAAAAATATTTTTGAAAGGATGAAAATCTTGAAAAAATGGAGTTAAAAGATAAGATCAGATTAATTTATGATGATTTCCCAAGAATAATTGAATTTGGTAGGACAGAAAAAGGCACTCATAGTTGCAGTAAGCAAGTATGACGACGACAGGCTGGACCGAATTCAGTATGTCAAAAATGATGGAGACCAAATGTATGACACTTTGACATCACTAGGTTATGAAATTCCTGCAGAAAGAAAGCTTGTTGGAAATGTAGATTTTGGTACCATGAGAAGAACAATCATCAAGTTTTTCTCTGATCCTAGTTTGGAGCCTGAGGACACATTGTTGTTTTATTATTCAGGTCATGGAGACACCAATGGACGCAAGAGGTTTTTCTGTTCTTCTCAATATGATAGAAAAACCTCTGATTTAGACGGTGTGCCTTTTAGCATAATAACTGAACAGGCAAAAGATACAAATTCAAAAAGAGTGGTTGCAATTATTGATAGCTGTTTTAGTGGGGGTTTGGAGTTAGACTCTGATGATGGCAAAGCCATTGTTAATGCAGAAAGACAAGGAGACCAGGCAATAAATGACGAATATGGTGGAAGTCAGGGATTTTATGTACTGGCATCATCTCTATCAGATAAAAAATCCTTCAAGCATCCTGAAAAAGACCTTAGTTCATTTACACATTTTGTAATGGAAGGATTAAAAGGAGACAAAGGATCATATGATGAAGAAGGTTATGTAACTCCTGAAAAACTTGACGAATACATTTTTAAAAAATTAAAGAATCTCATAGGAGGAAAACCACAGAAACCTCAAAGAACTACATCAAGAATAGCAGGGAAGTTAATTCTTGCAGAACACAAGGAGCTTGCTAGAGAAACCTCTAGGCCAATTGAAGAAAAATTAACTGAATGGATTAAAGATGAAAAAGTAGATAAATTCAACAAATTCAGAAAAGAAAATCAGTATAAAGAATTTGTTCTTGAAAATATTAATTTATCAAATAAAAATCTCTGGAAAATAGATCTCAGATCTTTAAACGTTAGAAAAATAAATTTTTCTTGTTCCAACTTACGAGATTCTATCTTTTATAGATCCACTCTCTTTAATGTTGAGTTTTTTAAATCTAATCTTAATAATGTTGAACTTTCAAATGCCATTGTTTCAAGATGTAGGTTCTCCGAAACATCTCTTCTAGATGCCCGCATAAAGTATTCTGATTTTTCAGGATGTAGCTTTT
Organism: Candidatus Nitrosopumilus sp.; assembly: GCA_029861785.1. Lineage (GTDB taxonomy): Archaea > Thermoproteota > Nitrososphaeria > Nitrososphaerales > Nitrosopumilaceae > Nitrosomaritimum. The sequence continues at coordinate 25,360 of JAOTYR010000009.1, read as the reverse complement.
CATTTGGTCACCTTTCAAATGTTGATTTTTCAAATTCTAATCTTACGGGAGTGAATTTTGCTGAGGCATATATGGAAGACGGAAATTTTACAAGGGCAAATCTTACTGGAGCTTGTTTAACACACGCTATGCTTAAAAATGCTAATTTTACAGATGCCAATCTTATAGGAGCTGACTTGACTGACGCGGATCTTACAGGTGCAAAAACCACAGGATGTAAAGGACTAGACAGTGATTAAAACTATGAATATTGAAACAGATCTATTATTTAATCATCAGAAATCATTGAGATATTATTTTACGATATGTATGCCCACAAAGATTACATGTTATTCTGATCGATTTTACTGATGACCTACCCAGTCTAATTTTTGAATTAATTCCGGGGGCGATAAATAATTTACACTTTTTACAAAATACCATTCGAAGAGGATAAGGCATCCGAATGTTATGTCGTGAACTTATTCTTCTTGCCAGATGAGCTTGTCTTTGAGAGAGTTCTGGATTAGTTATTGCATTGGAAATTGCATTGTCAATTAGAATTTGCATTCTTTCTAGAGCAATTTTTCTAACAGCTGGCTTCATATTTATTATTCATAGGTAGACTAAAAATTGGTTCTTATCTGAAAAAATGCAGTCAGCGGGATTCGAACCCGCGTCACAGGGTTGGAAACCCCGAATACTAACCAGGCTATACTATGACTGCACAAAAAAGAAAACAAAATTTCCTACATAAAAATGGTTTTTTCGTACTCGTAGAGCATTCGTGCGACTACAACGTGAGCTTCAAAAGGTGAATCGTCTATCGAGATTAGATTATCTATTTTTCTTTGCAGTAAATCAGAAAAATGTCCTTTTTGAAATCCTCCAATTACTAAACAAGCATCTTCAGGTATTTCAGAGGCAATATTTTCAAATGAATTTTTTTTTCCTCTAGTAGAGAACCCAATTATTTTTGAAGGGTTGATATCATTAATTAAAGCTAAAATTGATTTTTCTTTGATTTCTAGTAATATTTTTCCATTTGATTCAATGGATTTTTCTAAAAATAGTTTTTCAATTAATCCTTCAAATCTATGATAGGATTTTGGAATGTGAATATTTTCTCCAAAATAAATTACTTTATCATCAATTGTGTGAAGATATATTTTGATTTTATTTTTTTCATATAATGGGATTGTTGTTGCCTCTAGTATACAAAAATGAGCTATGTCTGGCCTTCCTCGTTTTGTTTCATTTTTAATTCCTTTCATGGCTGCAAAATGCCAAGAATTATCAAGTAAAATTTCAGAAGGATCTTTTTTTAATTTTTCTGCATGTAATATAATCGAAGCATGTTTTTGTAAATTATCTGGAACAAGTTCTAATGCAGATTCTGCTAAAATTAAAGTAATCATTAGTTTATCATTTCAATTTGAGTTTTAAATTCATTCCAGCTAGGTTTGGGGGTTCCATTGACATCTATCAGCCCAGAACTACAAATGTAATGATTTAATCTCTCGATTACAAACTCACTACTTCCTAAACTAGATCCTCCACCAATCTCAATACTGGTATCTCCAATATCTTGCTGTTCTGAAACACAAGTTCCTTCTGGCCTGTCATATTGTCTGTACCAGGTTAGAAATTCTATTCTGGATTCATTTTTAGAATAAAATTCAAATGATTTTTCCAAAAACTCTCTCTGAGAAGTAGTAGTCCCTCCTACAAAGTTGGATGTTGCCCAGCTCATCTCAAAAAAGGCAATTTTTTTGCCTTGGACGAGTTCAATTGATTTTTTAAGATCTTCATTAGCATCAACTGGAGTTTTTACGATATCATTCAAACTATCTACTGGAAAATATGAAAACGCCACAAAATCACCTATTGCCAAATCAGTTACAATATTCCCTAGGTTTTTATTCAATACATGATGAAGTGCAAATGCATTTCCCATTTTGACATTGGGATGTTTTTCTTTGATTTCAGAATATACGCTATGGAAAAGATCTTTGTATACTGGAATGTTTTGCTCATAATATCTAAATTGAGATTCAGTTTCTCCTGCAATTATTACAGTATCAACAATATCATATCTAGATAGTATTGCATCAAGTACATTTGCTAATCTATCTTTTTGAATGGCATTAAGAGAAGGTTTACCAATCCAGTCTGGAAATGGTCCTAAGGTTTCTCCATTAATTATAGAAAAGTAAAGTGTAATTTTGAGATCATTTTTCTGTGCAAGTCCCATCAAAATATCTGATTGTTTCCAATCAAATTCTCCTTTTTGAGGTTCAATTAGATTCCAAAATAAATAGACGTTACTCCTGCCAATTCCAATTGATGATGCATCAGAATAAATTTTATCTAATTCCTGTAATGACACTGACGAGTTTGGTGTATTAATTACAAGTCCAATGTTTTCATTTTTATTTTGAGTTAAAACTGGAGGAGAATCAGTTTGATTAAATGAACCTCCAATAATGGTTACTATTATCACAATACCAGCTACAATTACTAGAATTTTTTTATCCACAGTGAATGGAAAATAAAAGAAAGTAAAAAAGTTGTGATTGTATTATCTAGCCAGAGGTACAACCGCTGTATCCACATTCTATGCAGATACTACACCCCTCTACAAATACTAGATTATTCTTACACGTTGGACACTGACGATCCTCAGATATCTCTTCTGGTCTTTGTGTTTCAGATGAAATTTCTTCTTCATGAACTTTGATTTCTAATGATGCATTTACTTGAGATTTAATGTATGGATTTGTTATGTTAGTGCTAATAAAATCAGTAACATGTTGTGTTGGAGTTACATCAAATGTTTTTTCTGCATTCTCACTTGTCATGTGAAGTACTTGTTTATGTCTAGAACCATCACGATATACTGTAATTCCCTTTAGTCCTAATTCATGGGCTAACAAGTATGCTGATTTGACATCTTCTGCAGTAACATCATAAGGCATATTGATTGTTTTGGCAATAGCATTTCCAATCCAGCTTTGCCAAACGCCTTGAGCCATGAGATGATCTGCCCAGTGGATATCCATTGCAGTTACAAAGACATTTTGCATCCATTCTGGAATTTCAGGAATTCCTTTCAATGATCCATAATTGTCAGCAATTTTTGCTAGTATTTCATCGTTATACAACCCATTTTCCTTGAGGGTTTGCTCAACAATCTTGTTTGTATAGAAGAATCTTCCAACAGTCACTCTCTTTTCAAATACGAGTGCAAATGCTGGTTCCATTCCATTTGAACAATCCGATATCATAGATAGTGTTCCTGTTGGTGCTACTGTAGTGGTCAGAACATTTCTTATGCCATGTTTTTTGATTTTTTCTATCAAGGCATCCCACTCATAGGAATGTGTATCTCTTGGCTTTTCATAGTATCCAGCAACTGGAATCTTTCCTTCTGGATATTCGGTTTTGGAGCATAGTGGAAATTCACCACGAGTCTTTGCAAGGGCTACACTTTCCTCCATTGAATAGTATGTCAGTGCTTCAGATAGCTTTGATTGAAGATCATATCCTTCAGGTGAATTGTATGGGATCTTTAATTTGTACAGAAGATCTGCAACACCCATTACACCTAACCCTATTCTACGAGATTCTTTTGAGGCAATATCAATTTCATCAACAGGATAATTGTTGACATCAATAACGTTATCCAAGAATCTTGTTGTTTTTCTAATTGTTTCTTCATATCTTTGCCAATCAAATTCATATTCACCATCTGCTTTTCTTTTTACAAGGTTTGCTAAATTGATAGAACCAAGATTACAGGATTCGTACGGATAAAGACTTTGTTCACCACATGGGTTTGTTGCTCTAAGTGGAGCTTTTCTTGCTTTTGCAAATACATTATATTTGTTAATTTGATCAAAAAAGATCAAACCAGGCTCTGCGCTTTTCCATGCAGATAATGCTATCAAATCAATTAATTGGTGAGCGTTGATTTCTTTTACTGGCTTTTTATCACGTGGACTGCGGAGCACATAGTTACCATCTTCTGTATTAACAAGAGAATGCCAAAAGTCCTCCCAGATTCCAACGCTGACATTAAAGTTCTCGAGAATTCCTGGTTGTGTTTTATTTGTAATGAATTTTTCAACATCTGGATGCCATGATTCAATGATTCCCATGTTTGCACCTCTTCTCTTCCCACCTTGTTTAACGACTTCAGTAACTGTGTTTATGATATTCATGAAGGATACTGGTCCTGAGGCAACACCAGATGTTGATGCAACAATATCACCTTCTTCTCTAAGATCAGAGTAATTGATTCCTACCCCTCCACCAGATTTGAAAATTAATGCTGCATCAGATGTGGATTTCATGATTTGTTCCATTCCATCTTCCATTCCAAGAACAAAACAAGCTGAGAGTTGTCCTAGTCTGCCACCTGCATTCATCATTGTAGGCGAGTTTGGAAGGAAATCTTGAGTTGTCATCAACTCGAGATATTCGGTAATCCTATCAGAATATTCATCAAATTTTTTGGCTGCAATTAGTGTAAGTAATTCCTTAAAGCTTACCTTTATCTGGCCTTTTTTTGCAAGTGTGGTGTAATGATTTATCAGCGATCTAAAATGCCACTTGTTTAGGAAATACTCACCAATCTTGAATTTATAGTCAAAGTTATCTATTTTATCAAGATAAGAATTTGCCTCTTCAATACTTTGAGTTGTATTGCATGATTTCTCAAAGACTTGAGCATCATAGAGAATATCTCCCACACCTACCAAAATTGCAACTCTTTCAAACATTTGAGTTGGAGTTTCGGTAATCTCATTTTTTCCATTTCTAAAAAGATATCTAGATGCTAAAACTCGAAGACAATTTAGATCAAATTTCTTTGAGACAGGATCCAAAGTCTTGGCGTTTAATACTTTCATCTTTTCATCTCTTAATTTTCTTCGCTCGTGTCTGTAAACGATATATGCTTTTGCTATATCGCTATTGCCACTATCAATTAGAGTGGATTCTACAATATCTTGAATATCCTCAACGCTGGGTGCTCGTGTGTTAGTGAATCCTTGCTCAACTAATTTTTGTACAACTTTGTTTGCTAGTTGATCTGCCAGCGCACGATCGGTTTTAGATGTGGCTGCTAATGCTTTAAAGATAGCATTTGAAATTTTATCCTGATTGAAAACCGTTACTGCACCACTGCGCTTACGGATCTCATTGATAGTACTTTCTATTTGTGAATTATCCAATTATAACTTCCCCGTAGTGGTTAGAATGAATGTGGATATAACTTGTGTGCTCGAAAAATTTTGATCTTGACCCTTTCACTAGTCAATTTTTTTAACACCACTACTATGAAATTCATACTGGCACAACTTATTCAAAATGACGATGATCGTATTACTATAAATAGAAAGATCTCTATGAAATGATCCTTATTAGTTTTGAAATTACGAATATCAGACTATGTATGGTGATTTACACTTTGGACACTTGTCCTTAAAAGGCTCATCCTTAAAGCCACAATCGCCACAGATTGCAACTTTTTTTACAAGCTTGAATGAATTCGTCAATTCTGAAGTCTTTTCTATAGATTTTTTGATGTCAGTGATTTTAGCATCATTGGCAATTTGCAATTTAATTGACAAGCCCCCATTTAGGATCTTTGACAATTTGTTGCACTCTGCGATCTCTTCACTCTTATTAGTATAGTCACCAACTTGAGAGGCATTAAGGATTAGTCCTTCTGAGTAGGAATCAGAGTCTCCTGTATTTAGAGCAGAATTTTTACCATATTTTTCGCCATCAAGGATAGCAAATCTGCTAGATCCATCAGTTTCAGTCATGGATATATGTACTGGATCGCCTATTTCTTTGCCTTTTTTGGCTGCAACATCTACTGCAGTTTCTATTACTTTATGAAGTATTGCTCTACCGTCTTTGTTGTCTTTGAACCCTAATATGTTAAAGACTGCTTCCTTTAGGCCTACTAGATTGATAACAAGAGAAACTGAACTTCTCTGCATATATTGTGTATTCTTTGCAAGGATTGGATTCAATCCTCTTCTTGTAAGATCAGATATGTCCTTCTTTCTTAATGACATTGAGGATAATGCTGGTTTCATAAGTAATGCAAGCCTTGCTCTAAAGTAAGTTTCATCTTTGTTTGATTCAAATGCAAGTCTTGGAAGATTTATTGAAACAGACTGCAAGTTAATTGCAAGTGGTCCACTAGTTTTGGTCGTTACATTTGTTATTCCAGAACTAGAAATTTGATCTTTTGTAAATGTTATCTTTCCACCGATGGAAATTATTTCTGCCGTTTGTTCTGAGACATCATTAATCTTTCCTTTAGAATAATCTATAATCAAACCCATCTTTGGAGTTGGTGTTATCTTTGCATAATTTTGGTAGGCATTAATTATTGCATTAATAACTTTTGTGTCAGATCCTAATGCGAGTCTAATGGAAACATTTGTGCTTTTTTTGTTGTAATTTGATGTTGTAGATGCAGTTGCAAATGCATTTGTTATTTTTTGTTCAAGTTTTTCAATGTCCTTGGAATGTTTACTAAATAGGGAAGCAATACCGTCCACTATAATTTCTTGTGAAGCTTCTTTTGATAGTAATGATATAATTACAGATAATGCAGATGTGATATCATCGAGTGATTTTGATGATGGTATTCTTGATACATCAAGATATTTTCCACCGAGAACGATTCCATCTTCGATGAGCTCTTTAATGTTTACAAAAATTGTATCTGGAACCATTGACCATAAACCAGGATTTGTAATGTGTAAATCTCCAGAAAGATGAGAATCAGCTACATCTTTTGGTAAAATGTTGGTTAGGAGATGTTCGGCAAATACTCGCTGACCCGTAGTAAATAACAAACCATCTGCTCCATTTCCTACATTATCTAGGTTTGAGAGCATTTCATGAACGTCATAGACGGGTAAACCTAGGCGTGCCAGTTTATTGCGATACTCTTCATGACCGTGCTCTAAGAGCACAGAGTTAACCATCTCACGTATTAAAGAGCCAGTAAGATATGCAGTCTGATATTTGTAAATTCTATTTTCAACTTCTTCAGTAATTTTTTGAGCTAGTTCTAATGGGAGACTTCCTTCTCTAACAAGTGATTGGATGATTTTGTGGGAATTGAATTCCTCAATGGATTCATGAGATGTTCTAACATACATTTTTCCACTTTCAATAATTGAACGTTCTTCAATTTGTCTTGCCAAGCTCAAAACAAGTTTTCCAAGATTTGTGATGGTATAACGTCTCTCAGACTTGTTTAGTGCAACAAGTGATTGTCTTAATAATTTTCTTAGATGATATGCAAATTTACCACTTTCTTTTTTTGATTTGAATCCTGCAAGTGATTTTAATTCAGAATATGTCAAAGGACCTTTAGAATTTAAAATTCTCAAAATATCAATTCTGTTAGGACTTGCCATGACAGAAAAGATCATTCTAACTCGCTTTGATGTTGATTGAAGAATGCTACCTTTCTTTGGTTCTTCTAGTTCTTCTTTCATATCCATATTCATGAATAAAAAAAAGGAGTAATTAAGACTTGTGACTGGATCCTTTTTAAAAAAATAAGATCAGATTTTGACATTTGGATCATTTTTTTAAAAATTAAATCAATCTTTAAGGTATTTAGATCATTTTTTGATCAGCTTAGATCATTTTTCTTGAACATCAAGAGAAAATTCGGATGTTGATAATGCTTGTCCACATGAAGGACATTTTCCATTATAATGATTCATAACATCTTTTAGAGCTTTAAGCATTTTCATGTTTGTGATCTTTTCACCACATTTCCCACATGTGACTTCTACAGACATGAAGATTATCAGAGAGTTAAAATAATTAAGAATCGATTTTGATTTTTTTTAATAATTTTACTAAATTATTTTACTGCTTTTCTATGATAATTCCCCGTTCATCAAATCCAGTGATTTTTGCTCTGGTTCCAACAGGGAGGTCTGAGGGGGTGGCAATTTCTGCCATAAAGCCTGAAATTCTCAATTCAGCATTATCCAAAATCATAACCACAAAGGCATAGGGGGTATATTTCTCAAAGCCTGCAGGAGCTACTGTAATTATGGTGTAGGTAACAATTGTGCCTGTACCCTCTAAAAGGACATCCTCAAATCCCTTACTGCCACATTTTAGGCAATAATAGGCTGTTGATAAATGAAGATAACCACAGTTAGTACATTTGTGAGTTAAGAGCTTACCTTGTTTAGCATTTTCAATTACTTGCTCTTCAACAGACATTTTACACACTCTGGAATACATGAACAGCACAACTTGCTCCAGTTGCGCCAAAGTTATGAGTTAAACCAACTTTTGCATCTTTAACAGTTCTTTCACCAGCCTTTCCAGTTAGTTGATCAAATACTTCTACTACCTGTCCAATACCAGTAGCTCCAATAGGATGTCCTTTTGATTTAAGGCCACCTGAAGGATTAATTGAAATGTCAGAATTTAATTTTGTTCTACCTTCACGAACAGCTTCAACTCCTTTTCCTTTCTCAAAGAATCCCAAGTCTTCAGTATCAACTACTTCTGCAATTGTAAAGCAGTCATGTACTTCTGCAAAGTCTATATCTTTTGAAGTAATACCTGCCATTTTGTATGCTTGTTCAGACGCAATCTTTGTACTTGGAATAGTTGTCAAATGTTCACGTCCTTGTAATGCTGCTGGTGATCCTCCTCTACCTGAACCAATTACTTCAATATAATCACCACCATGTTCTTTTGCAAATTTTTCAGAACACAGAATAACAGAGCTTGCACCATCAGAAAATGGGCAGCAATCATAGAGCTTTAGAGGACTTGCAACTACTGCAGATTTCATTACATCATCAACTGTAATTTTCTTCTGCATGTGAGCTTTAGGATTTAATACACCATTATCATGATTCTTTACTGCAACTTTTGCAAAGTCTTCTTCAGTTGCATCAAACTCCGTCAAATAAGCTCGAGCCATCGATGCAAATAATCCAGGAAATGATGCACCAGCTTGGCCTTCATAGAAAAAGTCTGAACAATATGCAAAGTAAGTTGTTGTCCATTCAGTTCCTGTATGAGTTACTTTTTCAACACCTGTTGCGATAAGACAGTCATAAAATCCTGCTGCAATATTTGCATAAGCCTCTCTAAATGATACAGAGCCACTTCCACATGCAGACTCTATTGTCAATGATGGTCTATCTGGAATTCCCAATCTACTCATTAAGACAGGACCGATATGTACCTGTTTGTCTGCAACTCCAAAGACATTAGAAATATAGGATGCTTTGATCTCTTTTGGTTCAATTCCTGCACTTTCTATGGCTGAAACTGATGCCTGAGTAGTAATATCGGCTATACTATCTGCTAACTTTCCATATTTGGTACTACCAGCACCAAGAACGCAAACCTTTTCCACTAACAAGACTGACTATATTCCCTATAAAAATCGTTTTAGTAAAATTAGTAAAAGAAAATGGCGACAAAAAAAATACAGCTCCAGACGATTCAAGTAAAGGAGAAAAAACAAAGACATACTGTAAGGACTACAAAATCTAGAGTATTAATCTTCAAAAAAGAGATCGCCCAATATTTTGATAGTAATGGATTTCTTTCTTGGTCATCCAAAGAAAAAAAGTACATTATTTTGGGAACAAATACTCCAAAAAAGGGACTTATGCAATGTCCAGAATGCAAATTAGGTCAGTTGATGGTTATTAGATCAAGGACAACTAGAAAAAGATTCATGGGTTGCTCAAATTATTACGGTGGATGTAAAGCATCATCTCCACTTTTGCAAAAGGCAAAGCTTCGTGCAATCAAAGCACCATGTGAAGAATGCAGATGGCCAATGATAATTTTTCGTTATTCAAGAAAACAAAAGTGGACTAGGCAGTGCTCTAATTTTATCTGCAAGTCAAGAAAGTCTAAGCCTTCAAGTTAGGATAAATATCTGTTCTTCTGTTTTTAAGTAGAGGTAGGAGTTTACGGATTTGTTTTATCTTTTTTAGATCAATGTTGGCGTAACCAATTCCTTGTTTTTTTTTCATGTCGAGTAAAATTTTACCATATGGATCTACCACAACACTGCGTCCACAGTAAATATTGCCTACATGATCGGGGGCAATAACATAACAACCATTTTCTATTGCACGAGTTTTGTTTAATGTTAGCCAATGTTCTTCTTTCATTTCACCTTTTACCCATGCAGAGGGTACAACTAAAACCTCAGAGCCTGAAGATGCAAGCATTCGCGACATTTCAGGAAATCTCAAGTCATAGCACACCATCATGCCAACTTTACCAATTGAAGTCTTTACTGGTTTTGTAATTTTTGATCCTGGTATCATTTTGTCTGATTCACTAAATCCTAATGCATCATAGAGGTGAATCTTTCTATATGTAGAGACTGCTTTACCTGATTTGTCAATTATAAATGAAGTATCATACACACGATCTTTTTTGTTACTCTTCTCATAAAAAGAACCTACGACTTGAATGTGATTTTGTTTTGCTGCATTTGCAATACTATTTACAAAATTGTCATCAATTTTTTCAGCCATATCTGCTAATTGCTTTGGGCTTTGAGTAGAATCAGTATAAAACATCATAAATTCTGGAAATGCAACAAGTATTGCTTTGTTTTGTGCTGCTTTTGAAATGTAACCTAGTATTTTTTTTAGGTTATCTTCTTTGTTAGTAGAGGCCTTAAATTGAACAACTGCTACTTTCATAAAATTTTTAATCACAAATGAGAATAAAAGGATAAAGTTATGATTTCTTTGGAGTAGTCATAAATAGTTGGAATTATTATTAAAGTCATGTCGCAGGAGAGTAAATGTCCTTATTGTTCATCAGTGTTTGAGAACAATGAGGAGTTATCAAAGCACATTGACAAAATTCACAACAATGAAGATGCAATAGGTACACAAGGACTCTAAGTTTTTCATCTTACAATATTTTTTCATGGTACAATTAGCTAATGTAGCATTTTGTTATTATGCAAAGTTTTCCTAGATTTTCTATTCGACCAATGTGTGTATGTTTATCCCTTTGACTGGAAGGGAAGTAATCCAGTCTTTTTTTTAAAAATAATTAAAGTTGGTTTCCTGCCAAAAACCAGTTTTCCTTTGGATTATCCTCAAAGACTACAATTACATGATTTTCTTTTGTTTTTAGAATCTCAGCTGCTGACTTTGTGATTGTCTTTGCATATTCGTCTTTTTGTTCTTGAGTTCTTCCAGGATACATTGATACTGTTATCAAGGGCATAACAAGACTGGAATAATTCGTTGATTTATTTCTTAGAGTCAATAATCTGGTCTATACCCATAGCGAGTTCCATAGGTAAAGTCTGAACGGCGTGTTTTTTTATAAAGATAACCTGAGGCAAGCCCGACTACAAAACCTCCAATGTGTGCAAGATATGCCACACCACCTCCAGCAACACCGAATCCACCTATGAAAAATGGGAGTAGGTTTTGAAAGACAAACCAAAATGGCAAAAACCATTTTGCCTGAATATGCATCATTCTCCAAAAGAATCCCAGCATCAAAAATGTCTGTATCTTTGCTCTAGGGAAAATAACCAAATATGCACCTAGTACTCCAGATATTGCACCAGAAGCTCCAACTGCAGGAATTGCACTTGTTGAATCACCCATTACATGAATCAAGCCTGCAAGTATTCCCCATAGTAGATAAATTCCAAGATATTTTATTTTACCAAACTTTTCCTCAATGTTATCACCAAATATCCACAAAAACAACATGTTACCTCCAAGATGCATTGCACCACCGTGTAAAAAGATAGAACTGAGAAGAGAAATGTATGGTTGAGAAGGACATTGAATAACTTCTGGTCCTGCACCAAAGTCTATGGTTGATGCAGTTGCTCCTGTAACACAGTTAGGAACTGCGCCCCAATTGTAAAATAATGAAAAGGCATTTTGGTTGGTAAAATCAATAAATTGTCCGGTGTAAACTACCTCAATAAAAAAAACAATTACATTGATTATAATTAATGCATAAGTTACCATTGGTTTGAATCCTGGCGAATGAGGATTTTCATCACGGATAGGAAGCATTAGATGTTGAATTTGATGGAAATTTGTATAATAAGATTATTCTTTTTATGCCGTAAGACTTGCCAATAATTCACTTGAAAAAATTAATTATGATGGGAATTGTGATAATTGCATTATCTTTCTACTTTACATTGACTGTTTTTATTTTACCTGAAAAGTATATTGCCAAAGAACAACTTGTTCCAAGTCCGTACTTGGAAATAGAATTATCAAGTGTAGAAATTACCTTGGGAGAATCCTTTCGTATAAGTAGCATTTCTGAGAATAAAGGAGACTACGGAGATATTCACATTGTTTCTGCTGCATTTCCAACTGAACAAAATATTGAAAATATAGTACAGATAGCAAGTTATGATTTCTCTAATTCTCCTCAATTTATTGAACCTGGTGAGGAGATTGGTGCAAAGTATAGCGGAGGATTGGAGATAGTTTCTGCTCAATATCCATCAATTGAGGCTATGAATAGACCAGTTCATCCAGGAACAAAATATGTCATGGATCTTCAAATTACACCTGATGAGATTGGAGAATTTATTGTGTACATGAAATCTATAGACATTCCACATAGTAGTTCTGTATCACATTTTCCTCAAAGTGGTCAACTTGATCATCAAGGAGAATATGTGCTAGTATATACAGTAAATGTAAATCCCTAATATTTTGTAAATAATCTATCAGAGATAAAATGAAAGTGCAGCAAAAAAAACAATTTAGTTCATTTGAAAAACATTCTCAAAAGATTTTCTTTTTTGGAAGCATACTAGTTAGTTTTGGAATTTTGTTTGTTACAGTGGGAGGAAGTTGGGACATTACAAACCATTTGCTAAATAAACCAGAGACATTTTTTTCACTGCCACATGCTTTGATGTATTCTGGAGTTGCAATAACACTAATTGGTGTAGCAATATCTTTTATTGGTTATAGAAATTTACACCATTTTAAAAATATATTTTCTCTTCCTCTTCGAATAAAGTTTCTTGGCATTGCATTGTTAACTGGAGCTGGTCCATTTGATTTTGTTTGGCATTCTAATTTTGGTTTAGATGGATTGCTTAGCCCACCTCATTTTACTTTGATTATTGGAATGCTATTTTGTAGTATTGGAGGAATGATTGGCATTTCAAGATTTTTAAAATTAAAATCATCTAAAAATTTTCTATTACCCTATCTGTTAATTTTAGGTGTGCTTCCTGTTTGGCTTGCAGGTTCTGGAGTAATTTCTTCATTGACATTACCATTTTCAAATACAGATTATTTTCAATTCAATCCAGATGAAACATTTGCATTTGTTGTTGCAACTATTGCATTTCCATTTTTAATTTCATTTAGTGCATTAATGGCCTCAAAAATATCTAATTTCAAGCCTGGAATTGTTACCATTTTGGGAGGATTGTTTTTGTTAATTTATGGAATGACTGCAATTGGACCCAACTTTTCGATGCTAGAATCTGCTGAATTTTATGCATTGAATTTGATTCCATTTGTTATTTCAGATTTGATTTTGTCATTTGGGAAATCAAAACGATCTTCCTTGCTTGCGGGAGGGATTTTAGGTTCAGTCTTTTACATGGTGTATTATCCTTATGTGATGTATACTTACAATGAGGTGTTACTTGGCAAACTAGTTTCACCTAGCATGATATTTCATACGTACTTTGAGATAATGCCACAAGTAATACAATTTACAATAATTCCTGCTATAATAATGGGGATTATTGCAGTATATGTTGCCAATAGATTTTCAAAGAAAATTTCAATGTATTAATTTAAGACGGGTTGACTTACATAAATAATGAAATTTCAGAAATTTGAAAATAAAAAAAGAAAAAAGATTTTAGAAAATCTTAAATCAATGAATCACAGAAATCTGTATTTGGAATTAATTGTCCTCTGATTTGTAATTCACTTTCACCAGTGTCATCTTGAAGATGGATATTTATGTCAGTATCCTCATTACACATTTCTTCAATTACTGTATTTGGTGCTATTGATTCATGGTCATCATTTGGTAGGTTTTGAAAATCATTTTCATCCCAAATACCAGTTAAGGTATTTCCTGCGATTTTCAATTCTTCGTCATCTGCTGGTCCAACTATATTGAAGTAATGTTCACTTGCATCATGTACTCCATCTGGTGCAGGATGAACATGAAGTTTCCAAAGAAAATGTGTTAATCCTTCACCATTGTTGCCATCTTGTCCTGGATTAGGAAGTGCTTCAGCATATTCTCCAACATCAACTTTATTGAGAATGACTTTGTATGCAATTTTCATTCCTTCATCTTCTCCTTCAACCCAAAACATTGCACGAAAACTCTGACCATTGAATTCGTTCTCAGGATCGCTTATTGCATCAAAATTGGCGACAAAATCTGGTTTATGAGAGGCTGTTGGTTTTACTGCAAAAGCATCTGGGATAACAGATACTGATGCAACAGAGATTGCCAGTATTGCTGCAATTGAAATTCCAAGAATTGTTCTTCTATTCATTTAGATCGAATTATGGTTTTTTACTTAAAATAGATCTGAGTCATTCGTCGAATGTACCAGTTTTGATTATAATAAATCCAAAATTTAATAGATTTAAAATAAAAAATATCATTGTAACAAAAAAAAGCTACAATAATTATAAAATTAAATTTTCTTAATTATGTTAAAATTAAATTACAATTATTTCTCGTGTAACAAGATTTTCAATTGCAAACAAAAAATCATCATCTGTTATTTTGTCTTCTGACCACCAAGCTGCAGATGTCTTATACCATGAAGGAATACTCCAGTTTACTTCTGATTTTACTTCTTTTCCTGGAACAAAAATAATTCCTTTCTCAAACAAAAAGTCAATTCCTTCTAGAAATTCCGAATCAGAGATTTGATCAGTCACCCACCAATCTGCACCGAGTTTAATCCATTGTGGAACTTTTGGCATTTCAGGAGGTAATCCTTTCTCAAAACCAGAAATTTTTACAACATCTTGAGAAATGGGACCAACACTAAAGGCAACATGCCAAAACCCCATCTCATCTAGGCTTTGAATAAAATCAATTGGCTCATCATTTACAGTAACTACAAATTTCTCATTACCTGAAATTGGTGGAAACTCAAAATTAGCATATGTCTCAAGTGGATAACTGTTGTATCCATGGATAGTAAGTGTGGTTCCTTTCTCATCAAATTTTGCAGCAGAGTACCATGAACCAGAATCATACCTAAAATCAAAATCACCTCTCTCTTTTTTTGCAGTTAAAGGAACTACAGTAGTGTCAACGGGTGCAAAGCAGCTATAGTAAAAAACATCCTCAGTAATTGATGGATCAGGATACATTGAAAATTCTAAAATCTCTCCAGGCTCAATTTTCTCAATTAATTCAATATTTTGAACAATATCTAGTACTTTTTCATATCCATGAACTACAGCATAGATTTTAGGAAAATTAAGTCTCCTCGCCAGTATTTTGTATTCTTCCTGTAATGTGACCATCGTGATGTTTTATCAGAGTCTTATCATAAAGAACCTCAATTGGAATAAAATTTTTGTTTGTTTTCTCAAAGGAAATTTCTGCAGGCATTAAAATTGGGATGTTTCCTTTGACTTCAAAAAATTTTATCTTAAATGGGATCTCTTTTTGAGAAGCTAGAGGAACGTGCTGTATGGTTCTAGAAAATATCTCATTTCCGTCCATTACAGACACTGTTATTGTAGGTTTTATCGCAAAAGAATTTTCATTTTTTACGTTATCCACAACTGTATAGATTCCTTTAGAATCAAAATATCCTAAATATTCATGAGATTGGATAGAGACTTCAGCTGAAGCTAGTGGAATAAAGAATATGGAAAGTAAAAATCCAATTGTAAGAAATACAGAGCCTAACTTTAAGAAACTAAAAAGAGTTGAAGATATCTTCAAATCCTGAGGTTGGTTTCTCAAGTAAGCTTGGTCTATAGTCTTCAATTAATTTATCAATAAGCTCCCTTTCTTTAATATAATATCTCTTTTTTAGATTGTCAAGTTTAATCTCAACTAGTCCATCTTTTACAATTTGTGCAAGGTAAAGTGAAACAGTAGATGGGGATTTACCTACTTCATTTACAAGCTTACCAAATTCTAATCCATCTTGTTTTACAAGAGCCAAAAGTAAATCTCTCGGAGTTTGTTTTCGTAGTGCTTTAATTGCAATTGATTCATCCTCAGTAATCCTTGGAGGATAAAATCGAGTTTGCCGTGGTCCTCGAGATACTTTGATGATTCCATTTTTTTCTAGTTTTCCAAGATAATGACTCAGTACTCCATTTTTTAGTCCTGATGAGCGCATAATTTCACGAAATTGTATGCCTGGATTTTTTTCAATGATTTCTTGTAATTGTAAATTTCTATCAGTCATTTCTAAACACTCCTATCGCCAAAAGTCCCAATGTAGTAAAGGTCAGTAAGTGTCCAACCTCTAATAAAGGTAATTCACCCAAATTGTAAAGATTTGGCCAAGTTGCATCAACTATCAATATTCCTTCAGCAGCAATAAAATTTCCAAATGCAATTGCACTTAGTAAAAGCCGTTTTGTTTTTAGTCTAAGGTATGCCATTGTTGCAAGAAGAGTGATGAATACTGCAAGTGTTATTCCTCCAATGTGCAAAAAAATGTGAACAATATGTAAACCGTGTAATAGGTGAGGCAAAATTACCGGTAATGCTAGTATGGCAATAACCCCAGTAACTACAATTGAAAATAAAGTAGATTTTCTTTCAAGTAGGATTTCTGGTCTAAACAAAGTATTGAAAATAACGTTTTTTCTCATTTAAGGAGACTGGTTCATTTATCGAATTGAAAATCGATCAGATACGTAAAATTCCGTTTTGAATTAGATATTGTAACCCTTGAACAAAGGTTTCATCATCAATTTGTCCTTCTGCCCACCAAGCTGCATTGTTTTTAATCCACGAAGGTATTTCTTGAAAATCAGAAGATTCTTGTGTTGTTTTTGGAATTAGTATAATGTCATTTTTTATCAAATATTCAATTCCTTGAATAAATGTCCCGTCATCAATTTGTCCTTCTGCCCACCAAGCAGCATTGTTTCGAATCCATTCAGGAATAGAGATTTCATTATTTTGGTCTCCAATTCTATCAATTACTATTGGGATAGAGGTTCCTGCAAGGTCATTTCCATTAAGATTCTCGAAATTTAGATAAACTATTCCTGTAATATCATTTGGAATTGTAAATTCTGCAATGTCAAATTCTTCTTTAGAGTCTGTGCTTGTACCACTTTGTTGATGTATGGTTTTTCCATTTTGAGTCATGGAAAAATCATAAGTTACAGCAATCGGTCTGTTTTTGAGAAAAACATCCATAATGTTGAAATTAATTTTTCCATTAGAATTTGATTTCAAGTTTTCAGGCTCAGATGACACCAGTATTCGAAATTGTCCATTTTCAGTAACCGAGCTTAGTTGAGTTTCATCTGAATTTGGTGTTACAAGAAATTTCATTCCGTCTTGATTTTCAGTTTGATTGTAAATATTCCACAATTCTTTTTGATTAACAATAAAATGAACTATTCTCCCATCAGAGAAAAAATCATCAATTGTAATAATGTTATCAGAAAGTTTTACATCATTGATATACATTGAAAATCCAGAGACTAACAAGTCTCCAAATGTTTTTGAAATTATCAACTCTTCATGTACTACTGATGTTTGGTTAATGTTATCAACATTCCAATCAAAGGGCATGTAAAATGAAATTTCTCGTTTATCTGGATTGTATTGAAAATCACTTATTTCATCATAAAATGTAATTGATTGGATTTCTTGTGTGC
Organism: Candidatus Nitrosopumilus sp.; assembly: GCA_029861785.1. Classification (GTDB taxonomy): domain Archaea; phylum Thermoproteota; class Nitrososphaeria; order Nitrososphaerales; family Nitrosopumilaceae; genus Nitrosomaritimum. The sequence goes on along the minus strand of JAOTYR010000009.1, from coordinate 7,457 downwards.
CAAAATTGGGATCATTAATCTGATGAGTTTTAGTTTGTGCAATAGATATTCCTGAATTGAATACTAGTGGTTCATCTAATTTCTTTGAATATCCATCTGCAGTAAGTACACTAATATCAAATTTGTAAAGTCCTCCTTCGCTTAGTTTAGGACCTATAATGTTTATCTTTCTGCTATCTAGTCCTAATAAGGACCCAAATATGTCACCTCCTTCTTCTTCTACAATCTCAATTGAGTCAGTATCTTCAGATATAAAATTGAAAACTATGAATCCATTATCTGCCTGAAATTCTCTTTCAAATAGAAATTGTGTTCCACGCTCAGATTTGATTAGAAATGTTACATCACGTAAAGTAATTTTAGAATTAAAATCAATTAGTGAAATAGAGATTTGTTGGTCATCGGTTTCTTCAGGATTGTTTGTTGAGGATGAGACTTCCAATGTTATTAGTTTTCCATTCAAATCTACTGGAGGAAAAGTTTCTGCACCCAACCCGTGACCATAAACCTCTACAATTGTGGGAGTAAGTGACGAAATAGATAGAAAAATAACTAAAGTAATAAATTTGTTATTCAATATTATTTGTGATTCTATAATTATCTATTTAAAAATCTAGACTAAATCATTCTCAAGTCCATTTGTTTGGATCTTTTTTCCATACTTGTTTTCCATCAATGGTGACATTGTCTTTTTCTTCAAAGACAGTATGCCATTTTCCATTATCTGGAAAAATCTTGTTCATCTCTTTGACTTTGTCATTAGTTGGAGCTTTGTTCATTAGAGCACCCCATCTCATGTTTGGGATCTTTGGCATAATATCATTGATGTCTTTCATTACTATCACTATACCAAATTTATTTAAAAACCTATGACTCTATTTTCATGATTCCTTCTTTAATCAAGTACTGAATTCCTTGAACAAAGGAGTTATCATCAATGTCACCGTTTGCCCACCAACCTGCGTTATTTTTAATCCAGTCTGGGATTTCATTTCCACCAGAGCCTGAGCCTTGAGTGGTTGGAGGAATCTTCATTATTTTTTCTTTAATCAAGTACTGAATTCCTTGAACAAAGGAGTTATCATCAATGTCACCGTTTGCCCACCAACCTGCGTTATTTTTAATCCAGTCTGGTATTGCAGTGGGTGGGGTTAGTTCAGGACCAGGTGTAGGTATAGTATCTTTTGGAAGACTAGACCCAATCTCTATTATTGCAGAGCCAATTCCAGCATAAGTTGGATCATAATCAAGACCTGTTCCGTATACTAGGATATCAAGTCTGTATTGACCTTGAGATGGAACAAATATCTGTGGAATATCAATTCCTTCAGTAGACACAATTCCGGGGTTGTTTGGATCATCTCCTGAGCTTGTTTCTACTATTTGATCATTTTCATCAATTAAGGAATATGCATACTTTACATCTTTTATGAGGTTTCGGTCTTCATCAAAGAAGGTAATTTCAAAGGGAATTTCATCTCCTGCACCGTATCTTCCATCCCATGAAACATTAACAGTAGTTGGAACTTGTTCAAAGTTTTCAGTATCAACTAGGTAAAATTCAGTAGATGTTTTTGAAACTTCACTTTGTGGAACTAGTTTTAGTTTCATAATATCCATATCATCATTTGAGGTCATTGCATTGCTGATTTTTGTGAGTTCAGCATTTGTAATCAGAAAATGTACAATGTTTGTATCCTCATAAGTATACGGATCATTTAGAAGTGCTCTCTGGTCTATTTTAATTCCATTCACATATCCTTTGAATTGTTTTCCTTCAGCATATGGAGCAAAGTCTTTTGGTACCCTGACTTCTTCATGAACCACTTGAACCAAATTAACATATTCAGGACTCCAATCAAATGGCATATCAAAGTAAATAGAATTATCTGTAGTGTCAAATTCAAAGTTATCAACTTCATCATAGTATGTCTTTACAATTACGGGAATCTCTTCTGCACTAGCAGTTTGGATAAGAAAGTCTTGTTCTTGTGCAATACTAACAAAAGTATCATAGCTTAGCAAGGTAGCAAGAACAGTTTTAGGGCTTGTTGCACCTTCAATATCTACTCGAATATTATAAAGTCCCCCTTCTACAAATATTGGACCAGTGATTGACGGTCTACCTTCTCCTTGAACAAATAGAGCACCTGGGGCAGTAACATGTTCTGAGCCTCCATAAATTGTACATTTCCATAAATCTACTTCATTGCAGCCAGTTTGTGGTTTAATTTTTACATTTAATACTCCATCTGTGTCATAAAAGAGATTTCTAGCCAAAAGATCCCCCCTTTGCCAAACTTCAATTCTGTATGTCACTTTTTCTAACGTAGTATCTGTTAATGTATCAAAGAAACGAATTTTCATGTTTACATCATCAACATCTCCAACAGTAATGTCTGATGGAGTCAAATCAGTTCGAACAGTAACCTCCATGTCTCCAAAGGTTAGTGGTTCGGCTTGGTCACCACCAAGACCATGTCCAAAAGCACTAGGAGTAAAAGTAGAAATCGCAAATAGGCCAATCATAGCTAAAACTAGTGCAAACCTGTTAGACAATAGTTATGATGAGAGAATTCCTTATTTAAAGATGGTATAAAATTACCATGCTCGTAAATTTCTCAAAATGGTTTTGAGTGTAATTTTTATTTATGGTGGGGAAAAAGAGATCGTATGAAAATTCTATTTGCATTATTATTAATTCCTCTCTTAATGACTCCAGCATTTGCTCAAACAAATTCACAGACTTTGCCAACTGAAAAAGGAACACTAGATGTAAAATTATCTTATGATGAAGTTGTCATTGGAGAATTAACAACATTAAGAACTGATTTTATCAATCCTCAAAGTCAACAAATTCAAGAACATATTGATTGGAGTCTTACAGTTTCAAAGGATGGTGAGACCATCTGGGGGCCAACTCCACTTAGTCATACTTCTGAGGGTTATCTAAAAAATTTAAAGTATGAATTTGAAGACGAAGGAACATACAATTTGGAATTTGGAATTGAAGGAATCTTGTTCCAACCAATTCCACTAGAAAAAGTTTCATTTGTAGTAGAAATTGGAGAAGCTAATGCGCAACCTGACACTCTACCTCTAGTAAATGATAATGGAGGAGGATGTTTGATTGCCACTGCAGCATACGGATCAGAACTGGCCCCACAAGTACAACAACTTCGTGAATTAAGAGATGATATAATTCTTCAAACAAAATCAGGAGCTTCATTTATGAATATATTTAACGAATATTATTATTCATTTTCGCCAACAGTTGCAGACTTGGAAAGAGAGAATCCAATATTCAAAGAAGGTGTGAAAGTAACACTGACACCAATGTTAACATCACTTTCTATTCTAAATCATGTGGAAATTGATTCAGAACAAGAGATGTTAGGCTATGGTATCTCTTTGATATTGCTGAATGTTGGAATGTATGCTGGAATTCCTGCATTTGGAATCTTAAAGTTGTACCAGTTTAGAAAGAATTAGATTATCTATCTGAAAATCCTAGAGAGGTTTTTATGTATGCCCCCGATTATTCCAGTTAATGAAGACTATAGCTATAGGCTCTTTCTTCGTGTTATTTGCTATCGCATCTGGCATGGTTGCAAATCCCGCATTTGCAGATCATGCTACTGCTAGTGTTAGCACTCCACAAGGAACATCCGTTCCAGGATGTGAAACAACAAATGAATGTTACATTCCTTATGAAGTAACAGTTGATGTTGGTGGAGAGGTAACATGGTCAAATGACGACTCTGCAGCTCATACTGTAACTGCTGGAAGCGCAGCGGATGGACCATCTGGTGTGTTTGACAGTAGTTTGTTTATGGCAGGTACAACTTTCTCACACAAATTTGAAGCAGTCGGTGAATATCCATACTTTTGTATGGTTCACCCCTGGATGGAAGGAATTGTAACTGTTCAAGAAGCAGGTGCAGAAGAAGAAGAAGAAATGCATATGGACGATGAGGTTCACATGGAAGGTGCCGCTGCTGCAACTGGCATGATGTCTGATGGAACTAAAGTTTCTGTTTGGGCTTCAGAACCAATGGCAGGAGAAAGAATGGAGATTTCAATTGAATTCGAAAATTCTGAACATGTCAATCATAACATCATGGTAACACAAAACGGTGAAACAGTATTAGATGATACTGGTGCACACCACCACGATGGAAAAGGCGCTCATGAAACAGCACCACTTAGTTCAGCTGATCCAGTAGATATTGCCATTACCTTCCAAGGTTATGGAGTAGAGGATCCAAAGACTGGACCAATTGGTGAAGAAGTAGTATTCTCAAATGTTGTTCCAGAATTTGGAACAGTAGCAGTGATGATACTAGCTGTCTCAATCATAAGCATCGTCGCAGTAACTGCAAAATCTAGAGTAATTCCAAGACTTTAGGAATGTACTCTTTTTCTATTTTCTTTTTACTAAAGCAATTACTGCTAAGATAATAGCTGCTGCTGCAATTGATAGTCCAAGAATTGCAAAGTCGTATGCTGTACCGTCTGATGAAACTTCAATTCCTGAACCAGATTTTATTTGAGAGACTTCTTGTTGTAGGGAAGATACTGCACTTTTCAGAGAGGTAACATCTTGATCAGAGGAAGAACCACTAGTTGGTGGAAAATCAAGGACGGCAGTAGACTCTACGTCTTCAATTTGAATATCCTCATTTACAGGAACTCCGTTGATGTTGCCTTCAATTTGTATAGAATATGAGCCTGTTTTAGTTGGAATTACATGAGAAAAATAATGTCCAGGCCTTGGATCTGAACCGACATCCAATACTTTAGTCACGCCACCAAATTTGGCAGTAACTTCTAGATTTTTGAAAGCATTTTTAACTCCAACTTTTACTCCAGGGTTTTCTCCGGGTTCACTAATATCAAAAACAAAATCATTTCTAAATCCAACAACTGGTGGTTCTATTCCCCAACCTACTTCGATTTCATATGGTTCGACTTCAACTGTAGTATGAGCAAAAGATTGTGATACAAGACCTGCAGAAAATAATAATGCAATAAAACTCAAAGTAACAACTTTCATGGCTATAATCACTTTATGACATGTTATTATCTTTACGTGAATTGGTACAAACTCCGAAGTAAATGAAAACTGTTTAAATTATCATGAATAATTTGAAGATTAAATGAAAAAACTTCTAATTATTTTATTTCTAGTTTTATCTATTTCATTTCCATATGCTGCAGCTCATCCCTTTACAGGTGAAACTAGTCCAAGTTCTGCGGTAAATGCCCATGTTGGAGTAAACGAGATAATTGTGAGTTATTCAGAACCAATAGAGCTAGACTTTAGCTCTCTAAAAGTTTTTGATAGTAATGGAGATCAGATAGATAACAAAGATTCTACTTATTTTCAAGGAGAAAATTCGTTAATAGTTACAACACCGCCTCTCCAAGAGGGAGTTTATACAGTAACCAGCAAAGTACTCTCAAAGGTTGATGGTCACTTAGTTGATGATGCTTTTATTTTTGGAGTGGGTGATGTAAAAGTAGACATTCTAACTGATAAACCAAAATCAATTTACGAAATTTTGTTTTTTCCTGAGGCAGGTGCAAGGTTTCCTGGTATTGTAGGACAAACAATAGTCTTAGGTGCAGTTATTGCCTCTATGCTGATTTGGGGAACTCAAAACAAAAGTCTTATCAGAAAAGAAATGGAAAAGATGGATTCTTTTCATCATGGAAAATTCATGACTTTAACTGGTATTGGATTGATGTTGGTTTTTGCCTCAAACATTGCAATGCTTGCAGTACAAACGTTACGATTAGAAACTTCAGCCTTTGATGCTATACAAACAACCTTTGGAACATCCTGGCTGATCAGAATGGTAATTACCATTATTTTATTGGGAGTATGGTTTTGGATGGACAGAAAAAAACAGATTACAAAAAAGAATCAAATTCCAATGTTAGTCTTATCTCTTGCATTAATTGGAACCACAACTATGATAGGCCATGGTGCTGCAAGTGGAGAGATCGCAGCCGTTGCCTTGGATTATGTGCACAATTTAGTTGCAGCAATTTGGATTGGCGGAATTATTTATTTTGTATTTACCTTACTTCCAACCTTTTCAAAATTAGACAAAGTCACAAGAGAAAAAATGTCTCTTGTTATGATTCCAAGATTTTCAATTGCGTTTGTTATTGCCGTAGGAATTGTTATTATTTCTGGTCCAACCTTAATGTGGCTTTTAGAAAGTGATGTTGGGATAATTTCTCAGTCAATTTATGGAAAATTAATCATAGCAAAGATTGCTCTTGCTGCAATCATGGTTGGATTGGGTGGTTTCTTTCAGTTTAGAGTTCAAAAATCTGCTGAAAAGTCAATTGATTCAAAATCAATTTTGGTTCATAAGCGACTAAAACGATCATTAAAGCTAGATGCAACGTTAGGGATAATTTTACTGGGTGTAGTTGCCTTATTGGCAAATGGTACATTGCCTGCAGGAGAGATTCAAAAAGTTGATGCTCAAGAAGTATTGTATGGATTTAGAACCCTAGAGTTTTCTGAAAGTGCAAAATTTGATATTGAAATCACACCATTCACTAGCGGAACCAATACTCTTCTAGTAAAGATAAGTGATTTTGATAATAACCAATTACAAGATGCCGATGAAATTAAAGTAAAGATTTCAAATCCACAAAGAAATATTTCTCCTATTGAAGTATCCATGGAAAAAATTCCTCAAGTAGAAGACAGGCCATTTGAGTTTAAAGGAGAGATAACATTTGGATTTTCAGGACAATGGCAAACAGAAATTGAAATTCAAAGAGTTCAAAATGCCAACGAATCTGTAATGATGAATTTACTTGTAAAACCTAGACTGCCAGATCTTCAAACAGAAATTATAGAATATGATTTTCCTGAACCATCAAAACCATTATTCCCATTATTTGATGGAAAAAACTCAATTTGGATAAGTGATCCCTCTGCACCTAGATTATGGCAATTCTCACTAGATACTCAAGAATTTACATCATACCCCTTTGATGGAGTAGTTTCTGCGTTACTAACTCAAGATAATGACGGAAAAATTTGGTTCAATGATCCTCCAAGAAATCAAATTGGATTTTTTGATCCTGAAAATTCAGAAATTACTACCATAACCCTGCCAAAAATCAATCCTGTAATTGATGCAAGTACAACTACTTCTATTCAAGCTGACTTTGAGGGAAATATTTGGATATCAATTATCAATAAGGGTAAGATTTTGAAATACCTTCCAGATTCTAATACATTTGAAGAAATTCAATTACCTAGGGGATCGTTACCTTTTGCATTAACAATTGATGCTGACGGAAAAATTTGGTTTACAGAATCTGGTCCAGGTAAGATAGGATTTATCAATCCAGAGAATAATGAATTTACCGAGTTTTCAGATGAGCAACCACTACAAGGTCCTGAGGCAATAATATTTGATAAA
>JAOTYR010000063.1 GCA_029861785.1 Candidatus Nitrosopumilus sp. | reverse complement strand
GAGATATCAATATTGACACAATAGATAGACAAATTCTAAATTTACTTATTGCAAATGCTCGTGATTCTACTAGAACTATCGTCAAAAAGCTTCAAGGAATGGGAATCAAGATGTCTGAGCGCGGAGTAGGAAAAAGAATTACAAGATTAGAAAAGCTTGGAATTATTCATGGTTATACTACAATGGTTGATCTCAATCAGGTAAACATGCCAATTTTGCGCCTAATCACGGTGAAATTCACATCCCCAAAAGATTTTGTAACAAGGCTTGAGGAGATGAAGCAGTATCTTACTAGTGCCCCATACTGTGATTTTTCAGCAAGGACAAATGGAAACATTGACTGGATTGAACTAAAATTTTTTAACAATCATGAACAGGCTCAACAAGAAGAGGATCTTTATCGAGCGTGGTTTGGAGACATTATGGAAGATTACAGATCATATGACCTTGATATTCATAAGATGGGATGGCAGCTGTTTGATGAAGATGATTTTAACAGATTTATCCAAAGTACATGTAAAAAAGAAGGAACCGAAACCTGCCCAAATATTTCGATAAAAAAATCCAAAAAATAAGTTGACAAAATCTTTTTTTAAATACGAAGAACGTGTATTGTAATTATGGCTTTTAGAAAATGTGTTCATTGTGGAATGGAGTATGAAGATGTATTCAACAGGCGTATTTGTTCAGACAAGTGTTCATTAGAAATTTCCTAAAAAACTATTTTTTTTATTTAAAAATCTCAGGCTCAAAAGTTCACTTTCTGAACCGTTGTTCTATTGGAGTAATTCATTTACTGAACAAAACATAACTGAAAAGTTAGATCCCTTCTAAATAACTCAACGATATCCAAGTATTGACAAAACATGAGTACCATAAATGTACAAGAACAAATCTCCGGGAATAAAAGAAAACTCGGAGTAATAGGTTTGCTTGCCTTACCTATTGTAGCAGCAATGGCCCACCAAGGAAGTGTTTCCTTAGAACAAGTACCGCAGATACTCATAAGCGGAGTATTCCCAGTATTGTTCACAATTGGTTCATGGGGTCTAGCTGTGAAAATGGCATTGAAATTGAGAAAGTAGGATAAAACCTCTTCCTCAATTTTTTTTATTCTATTTTTCTTTTAATTATATTGCAATCCATTTTTATGAACGAAATTTACTTTTTGTTCTGTGAAGGCACTCAGATTTGACGGTAAGGATCTTAACTTTCTTGAAGATTATCCAAAACCTAAAGATGATGAAGTGTTGGTGCGGGTAAGTTTGGCTGGTATTTGTGGAACTGATCTTGAAATTTTGCAAGGATATATGTCAAATGAAGGAGTGTTAGGACATGAGTTTGTAGGAGTTGTAGAGGAATCAAAAAACAAGGATCTTGTTGGAAAGCGAGTGGTAGGTGAGATTAATGTAGGATGTGAAAATTGCGATTTCTGCAAGAAAGGATTACAAAGACACTGTCCAAAAAGAACTGTTTTGGGAATTTTCAATCGCGATGGAGCCTTTGCTGAATATTTGTCACTTCCTGAAAGGAATCTACATGTGTTGCCTGATACAATATCAGACCAGCAAGCAGTGTTTATAGAGCCAATTGCTGCTGCATTTGAGATTAAAGAGCAGATTTCCTTGAAAAAGGATTGGACAGTTGCAATAGTAGGGGATGGCAGACTGTCACAGCTGATCGCATCAGTTTTAAAAATTACGTGTTCTAACATTACTTGTTTTGGAAGACATGAAAAAAAGTTACAAAGATTACAAAATCTTGGTATCAAAACAAAGATAGGAATAAAATCCGAAGATGAACATATCTTTGATTTGGTTGTAGAGGCAACTGGAAGCGATTCAGGATTCTTAGATTCTATGAAGATTGTCAAACCTAGAGGAAATGTCATCTTAAAATCCACAATCGCCTCAAAAGAAAATATCGATTTTACACCTGCTGTTGTAAATGAAATTACTCTTGTAGGCTCTAGATGTGGCCCCTTTAGACCTGCAATTAATGCACTAGCGTCAGGTATAATTTCAGTGGATGGTTTGATTGATTCAGAATACCCATTAGAAAAATTTCAAGAAGCAATTAGTCATGCAAAAAAGTCAAATACACTCAAAGTAATTCTGAAACCATAGTTTTTCACAAAATGAACATATCTGGTCAAAAAAACTCAACGAATTTTATTTTGATTTGATTATTAAGTGTCAAAACACTTTAAGCGATCAAAAATTATTTTTCACACATTAGAGTAACTTCTTGTTTTCAACAAGATATTATGAATGAAATACAACTGGGTGACCGAATAAAAATGGCACATACTATAGAAGTTGAAAGTGCAATGAGAAGAAAGGTTGCATTAAAAATTAGTTGGTATGATGTACATGGAGAAAATCATACCCAAAACTACTCACTAAATGAAGGGTCTACAATAGAGCTTTAGACATCTCTATTTTTTTCAGGACTTCAAAATATTAGAAGAATTATCAGCGATCTGTTTGTTATGAACAACCTTGTAATGTCTTTTCAGGTATAAATTTCCTAATATCATTTTTCCACAAATTTTGCATTCTACTCTTTTTACCATTCTATCGCCTGTTCTATTTTATAAAAATAATTATTTAAAGAAAGAGAAGTGTCATACGATCATTTTACACATTTCAATTTATCTGGTAAAATAAAAAATCTAATCATAATTACCAAGCCTAATTTTATCTACTTAATTTTCTAGCTTACAGTGACTGAGGCATTAGCCCAAGGATGAATCATGCAAAAGTAATCATATTGTCCAGGCTCTTCGAATTTAAATGAAAAAGTCTCTCTTGCCTTTATCAATCCACTATCAAATATTTGGTCTGGGCCTTCTATGATATTTCCACTTGTAACGGTATGGGATGAAGAATCATCATTTCGCCAAATAATCTCTCCGCCGGTAAATATTATCAACGATGATGGATCATAGCACAAATCTACTTCCTCACATCCTGGAATAGTAGTACCAGCAGGGATTGATACAAGTCTTGCTGGTAATTTAGATGTTGTAAGCTCCTTTGTAGTCTCTCCAATTTCTTTGGTTTCTTTGGTTACTTGTTTGGTAGTCTCTTTTACCTTTTCAAGAGTTTCGGAGCTAGTTTCTTTAATCTCTTGACCTGCTTCTTTTAGCTGAGATGTAGTTTTCTCAATTAAAGGTGAGATTTCAGTTACTGGACCAGAGATGAATGTAAGACCCAATGCTACTGCAACTACGGCAATGGCAATTCCAATCCCTGCCTTGTCCATCGAGGTCATAATGTCATATCAAATGGTTCCTCTCTAATAGTTGTTACAGTATTATCAGAAAAGAAAATCAAGCAAATAGATTAAGTATCGTAAAAAAATTTAATCCAATATGACTGTTGATCCTTTTTGCCACTGCGGTTCTTGTGGTCATGAAAAAATAGATGAATGTTATGCAAAACAGTGTAGTTGTTGCCTTACTGATCACCAAGGTGCATTTGGTAAAAACAGATAATCAAAGTATTGATAGTTAGCTTTTGCATCCAACCTAATCCCGTTCAGGTATATCTGTATCTTCAGATTCTAGTATTCATCTTCCATTGAATTTTTCTCAGAAATGAGTTTATCTACATATCTGCAAAACTGGCAAGTGCAACTTAACATAACTATCCAACCAGATGTTTTGATTTAATGACAAATATGACTTTTAAAGACACAAACAGCCTAACAAGTCAAAAACACTAACAATTACAATATTATTGTGCTCTATGATTATTGTTATTCCAAATTTTCCCTATTAACGAAGGCTTCAATAGGAGAGAAAGCATTAGCATATCATGGCACTTGGTATTTACATTGCAATTGTAGTTATAGCAATTCTTGCAGTAGTTTTACTCAAAGTAATTCAAAATACAAGTAAGACAAGTTATTTTGGAGAACCTAGCAGATGTAAAAAATGTGGTAGAAAATCAGAAACTCATGAGTGTCCTTATTGCCGGTCTGATTCCAAATCATTAAGATAAGCTAGTCTTCTAAATATTCGATAAATTTACCGGTATTTTCTAACTTTATAGAGTTGATATCATCAAGGTTATCGATGTGGTTCATTTTTAGATACAAGTCCGAAGCAGTATACAATACCTCTTGGATGTAAAAGGTTCTTGAATTTCCCATACCATAGAAACGTGAGTCGTTTTCAGTATGAGTTACTGTTCCTTTGAGATTAATACCATTTTTGACATCAAGTTCAAAAATGTAAAATCCATTCCATCGATTCCAGTCAGGTGCTATCATCTTTGCATCAGATATTCCATCCAAGGAATTTACATCGCTACTTATTGGAATAGATAAAATATTTTTTTTATTGTCAAAGAAAAATGCCTTGTGATTGTTCAGAGATTCTGAATGTGTGGAAGCGTCACCTATTACAAGGTCATCAATTACCTTGGGATCACTTACATTTGATACATCAAAGAGTGCAACTTTGACTCCTAGTTGCTGAACTCGTCCACTTCCAATCTCCTTTGTATCACGTCCAACTCCAATTACATGATCATCGTCGTATGGATGTAGATAATTTGAAAATCCTGGAATCTTGAGCTCACCTAAAACCTTTGGTGTATCCGAAGATAAATCAATTACAAAGAATGGATCAATTTGCTGGAAAGTAACCAAGTAGAGTCTATCTCCCATGAATCTTGCTGAAAAGATACTCTCATCAGGTGCAATTTCATCCAGACCTCCTACAATTTTTAGGTCTTCATCCAAAACATAAACTGCATTTGAGCGAACAGTTCCCTTGTATTGGGTATAATACTCTACAGTAGTTGCAACTCTAAATTTATCCTCGTTCTCATCCATTGAGAACTGGTTAAGTAGTCTTCCAGGAACAGAGCCTTTTGCAACATACTCTAGATTGCCCTCATCAATGGAAATCTTATGAATTATTGTCTTTCGTGATTCTTCTTGTATTCTTGCATCATATTCAGAAAGTGCCTCACGAATTTTATCAAATAATTGTTCTTTTTGATTCTGATTCATCTGGTTGTAGGAATCTTGCATTACATCAGAGATTTCAGTCCATTGTCTGGCAGAATTAAGAGATGAATCATTTTGAATTGATTTTATTTTGTCTTGAATCTCTGCTGGTAATAATGGCACTACAACATCAAAAAATTTGTCACGAGAAGAGTTTTCATAAAATCCGTATGGAAGATTTTGCTGATAAGTCAGGTAAAAGTTGTTCTCAGAGACATAGATTGTTCCACTGTACCCCATTAGAAAAGTCTCAGAGGAAATGATGTCTCCAAAAATATCAATTGCAGTGATAGTATTGAAGTTAGAAAATCTTTCTATATTATCAAAGTAAAACGCATCCGGAATCATTAGTGGTTCTGATCTTTCCATAATTATTGGAAGTCTTGGGTATTGATAGTCAATGTTGCTGTTTGTAACAAAGTAAGCGTAATCTCCGATCATTCTTGCGTCTCTAAAGTGGCCATCAATTGTATAATCTTTGAGGATTTCAGGTTTTTTCTTGTCTGTTACATCAACAATCAAGGCATGAGTCACTGGGTTGTATGATGGTCTGGGTATAAAGTCAAATTGTGGAATTATTTCATCTTGGTTTTGTCCGTTGTAAAATATTACCAGACGATTGTCATTGAGGAACATGTTTTGAATGTATTGTGATTCAATATCTAGTGCAATTTTGAGAATCAGTTTTGCCGATTCTGCAGGATATGCATCAATTATAGAAAGGGTGTTTTGAGAAACAATGTAAACATATTTTGAATCATTTTTCAAATAGTCTGGCTCATCGACATTTTCTACCTGAACGTTAGTGGTTGAATAATCAAGACCGACAGATCCTGACTGTGCTTTAGATGCATCTATATCCATTGTCGGCATTGCTTCAGGAATTGGTGCGCGTTCGGTAAGTGCTAATGTTTCTTCTACACCCATAAAACCATCTGTTCTAAAAACTCTATCATCATAAAAACCGCCATCAACAATACTAGAAGAAGCCAAGATATCTTTGAGTTCAGATTCGGAGGAAATTTTTCTAATCTCTTGTGTACCTTCAAACAACTCAGAGATTGTTCTATCAACGTAAACTACTTCAGGAGGAGTAGGATTATTGGTAACTTCTGGTTGTTGATTAAAACCTAAAACAAACATTACTCCAGCAGTTGCAATAATAGCTATTATCACTGCAATTGGTAGGATTATTTTTGAATTCATTTTTCTCATCTTTTTTTTATTTTTCAAATCTGTCTTTTGACAGTTACTATTAATGGTACTATGAGCTTAAAAGGTTAAGTGAAATTGTAATTTTACCAAACAATTTACATATACTTAGGTATCATACTAAGAATTCCAATGTCTGAAGAAAACAAAAATGATGATGAGATTACAGAGAAAATCAAAATTTTAGCAACAGATGATGATAGGATAAAATCATTTGGGGAGTTGTTAACAAATGATTCCAGTAGAACAATCTTGCAGTTATTGTTTAATGAAGAGTTGACAGCACTTCAAATTGCAGAAAAGAGTGGGATTTCCCTGCAGCTTGTAAAGTATCATATTATCAAACTTCAAGATTTAGGCATAGTCAAGATTACAAAGATAGAAAAAAATTCAAAATCTCAAGACATGAAGTTCTATTCTGCCTCAAAATTTAGTATGGTAATTGTTCCCCCAAAATACTCGGAAAAAACTAAGGAAAGTAAGCTGCTAGTTCGCTCATTTAAGCACATTTACAAGATTGCAGGATTCGGAATTGCAGCAGGTCTTTCTGGTTTGTTGTCACTAGTTACCTTACAGCAAGATTCTAGAGTTCAAGTTGAATTTGAACCAGGTAAAGAAACTCAACAAACTAGTTCTGAGGAAATGGATGGAGGTTTTCAAGTATCTGTTGAAGAGTCTAGTGAAGATATTTCTGCTAAAATAGGTGATGATGTACTATCCTCTCCACCAGCTGCAGAGCCATCTCCTGAATCCTCTTTAGGTTATACCTTAGAAGAAGCTTTGGAGGTTCAAAGAAGAAGTATTGATGCATCTGAAGCCAATCCAGCATCAGGGTCTGGAACTCCAATATTTGATTTTGGAGATTTAGCATTTACCTTTATTATTATTGCAATTATTTTTGGAGGATTAGCCGCCTTCTTTTTCATTAAATCAATTAAACAATCAAAACAAAAACAAATTGCATGATATGATTTTAAAAGATTTTTGGTGAAATTCAAATTTCATCAAAGCCTTTATTCAAAATTTACGTAATAGATTCAATGACTGGAAAAAAACTAGCATTGATAACAGGAGTGATATTTAGTATTTTGATATTTCCTTCTGTTAGTGAAATTGGATTTGCACAATACATAATAACTGATGGGCAAACTGGACTTGAGGATTATCTGCAATTAGCCCAAGACAAAGTTGCCCTTGCAAATGACAATCCGAAAGCTGGCTCTGGAACACCATTATTTGCAGCTGACGGTGTTGTAGGAGCATTAATTTTGTCTACCGGAATATTTGGTGGAGTTGCGGCGGCATTTTT
>JAOTYR010000062.1 GCA_029861785.1 Candidatus Nitrosopumilus sp. | reverse complement strand
TTGGTGGGTGGGCCCAGCAGGATTCGGAACTTTGAAATTATTTTTTGAGAAGGATGAAAAAAATAAAATCCCTCTAATCTAGAGGACCATCTCAATTAAATTAATATTATAAGCATCTAGTTTATTCAAAAAATAAAAAGGAGAACTACACAAGAACAATGTGAAAATACTTGGATTATTCCTTGGGTTGATGTTGTTATTGGTAATTTTGCCTGAAAAATCTTATGGACAACAAATAGGTCTGCAACAAGAAGACTGGGTAAAATACGAATTAATCATAGAATCTGACGTCAATCCAATTGATGATTTACTAATTGAAAATGTGAAAACATCTCTAAGTATTCCTCCTACTGATTGTTCGATATATGAGATTGAATGGATTAAAGTTGAAGTTTTGGATTTTGATGATTACAATCCAATATTGGAGAAAAGCTTGTCTTGCAACGGAGAAGAAATCATGATTGGCATTGATGGTTCTAATCATGGTTATTATGCTCCTATTAATGTAAATGAGGGGTATGCCCTTAAAGATGGCACACTTGACCCACTGACTGTTTCAGGTTTTGAGGAAAGAATTTATGGAGACAAAAAAGTCTCTGTAACTAAATTTTCCACAGAAACTATCAACACATTTGTTTCAGGAAAGTATGAAAATTACAAAACATATTATTTTGATAATAATTCTGGATTTCTTTTAGAGAATAGTTTCCAAGTAATCTCAGAAAACCAGGAAGTGATGGATGACATTGATTTGACTGTGGGGTATAAAGCAGTCGAATTTAGCCTTCCAAGGGAAAACCCTCTTCTAAGCATAGATGCTCATACTAGCAAAAGTTTCTATGATTATGTAGAAAGTGTGGGTGTTAGTGGAAAGATAAGAAATTATGATTACAATGTTTACTCTGATATTCCTTTAGAATTCCGTGTTTTGGATCCTACCGGAAAATTGGCAAAGATGGGCCAAGTAAATCCTAACGAACATGGGGCTTTTAGTTTTAATTTTGTGGCAAAAGGTATGCAATTTGAGTCAAGCGGAGACTATACAATTCAACTAGTTTTTGGCCTAGTGGAGGCTGAGATTCCCATGTTTTTGGTTGAAGGGGCACCTGATGTCGAAGGCGGTGACCAACCCCCTAAAATTTTGCAGCTTCAAGACATTGATATTTTTGCAAAAACTAGTGATGGACTAGTGATGGTTAACTTTGATGTTTCTGCAACTGACGATGTAGATGAGAAAATAAGACCAACATGTAAACCAGACTCTGGCTTTCTCTTTGGAATTGGAGAAACGATTGTAAAATGTACTGCAAGAGACTCTGCAGGAAATTTTGCAATCCCGATGTCCTTTACAATTAGAGTGCATCCACCACAAATTTCCATTCCTGATTGGGTGAAAAATGTTGCAGGATTCTGGTGTGAAGACAAAATAGACGATGCATCTTTTGTGGAAGGAATTCAATACCTAATTGATAATGGGATAATTGTTGTTCCCTCCACTTCGGAGAGTTTGGGTGTCACTCAAGAAATTCCGCAATGGGTAAAAAATAATGCATGCTGGTGGTCAGCAGGAGCCATTTCTGATTTAGAGTTTGCATATGGGATTGAATATCTAGTTCAAGAAGGAATTATTCGAATTTAATTTTATATTTATTCTTTTAAACAATCATTGCAAATGTACTGTCCATTTTAGAGATTAACCAAGGGGTGTCATACATTCTACACTATTCCCCTCGAGAAGACGTTGTTTTACCAAATGGGATTTTGAAATTCTATTTGACAAAGATACAAATTAAATCACAAACAGATAAGAAATATGGCTGAATTTGCTAATTTTGGACAAAAACGAAGTTATGAGGATTTTAAAAAACAAATTCCACAAAAAGTTCAACCAATATTTGATTTGATAAGAAAATACTGCTTTTCACTAGGAGAAAACGTGGTTGAGGATATTAGAATGCACAGAATTGTTTTTGGAAAATCTATGACCTTCAGACGGTTTGCCGATGTTGCACCGCAAGAAAGTTCACTGGTTATCAAAATCCAAAAAGACAGAAAAATAGCACCAACAACACATAAACTTCAAGTTGACCAAAACTTGGAACAAATCAAAAAAATACTCAAGGATTCATACAATACCATTCATTGATTTGAAATTATTTTTTGGGAAGGATGAGAAAAAAAGGATAGAGAATTATCTACCTAGTTTTCTTCTTCGGAGTTTTCTTTGTAACTTTTCTTTTAGAAGTTTTCTTCTTTGTTAGTGATTTCTTTTTGGTTGCAGTTTTCTTTAGAGATTCTTTTGTAACTTGTGTAGGGGGGTTTTTCTCCTTTAGAGGTCCCATTTTATGGGGTTTCTTTGTTACTGGTTCTTGTATATCGTCTTCACCTACTTGTTCCTTTTCAGTGGTCAGGTAGGCAGAAGTTGGTGAATGGTATTTTACCCAACATGGTCTTTCGTTTCGTAACATGTCTACCACTGTATCTATCTGTCGTTCATGCATGTTCAGAAAAATTCTCTTTGCATCATTCAATGAATTTCTTGGTATTACTTGACCGTCTCTATAGAAATCAACCGTTCCAATATAGTATCTGCGATTATCATAGAGATAGATCTTTGCAACCGCATGTTTTGTACTATATCTTTTTCCGAAAATGAGCAGTTGGTAGTGTCCTATTTTTTTGGTAATAGTCATTAATCTGAATTACCCTAGTAGAATAAAAAATAAAAAAACTATCTACATTAGCACAGGACACAAAATCAACCTTCGAACTTCAAAAAAGATAGTAAAAGAACTTATTTTAGATAATAACTGGTATCCTGAACCTCTAAGAATAAAAGATCAAAATTCTAGATATAATCAAAAATTTCAATCTTCAAATTCCTAATTTTGAAATTATTTTTTGGAAAGGATGAGCATATCAGAAAAAATTCACTCTTATTTTAAAACCACATTTTCCTATTCCTTTATTCTTAGAAAGACACAGTATAATTAAGGTAACAAGGAATCATAAGAGATGTCAAAGTATCAGCAACCAGGAATGGAGGTAAACTTTGGAAAAGCAAAGGCCCTAATCATGGGCGTAATTGTTCTTATAATAATCGGAGTAGTTGTTTCAGCTTCAGTTCAAATAGTAGATTCAGGAAATAGAGGGGTATTACTTCACTGGAATGCGGTAGATACAAGCATTCCACCGTTAGAGGAAGGACTGCATTTTGTAATTCCATTTCAGGACTCTGTGGTAAACATGGAAGTCAGAACT
Source organism: Candidatus Nitrosopumilus sp. (assembly GCA_029861785.1). Classification (GTDB taxonomy): domain Archaea; phylum Thermoproteota; class Nitrososphaeria; order Nitrososphaerales; family Nitrosopumilaceae; genus Nitrosomaritimum. The sequence goes on along the minus strand of JAOTYR010000062.1, from coordinate 4,293 downwards.
CTGAAATTTGTCAAATCAACATCTTCTGCATCAAAAGACCTTCAAACAGTAACTACGGAAGTAACAGTAAACTATAGACCTTCACCAGACTCAGTGCATACAATATACAAGGAAGTAGGATTACAGTATGAAAGTAGAGTTATTCAACCTGCAGTGGAGGAAGTAGTAAAACAAGTCACTGCCAGGTATAATGCAGAGGAACTAATTACAAAAAGACCACAAGTTAAAGCAGACATTGAACAAGAAATTACCACACGTCTTAATGTTTACAATATCATTACGGATGTTATTTCAATTACCGATTTTCAATTTTCTTCCTTATTCGCTCAAGCTATCGAATCTAAAGTAGAAGCAGAACAAAAAGCACAAAAGGCAGAAAATGATCTAATAAGAATTGAAGTAGAAGCAAGACAACTCGAGGCTCAAGCCGAAGGTCTTGCAGCAGCAAACATTGCTGAAGCATCTGGGGAAGCTGCAGCAATTAAAATTATCAATCAAGCTTTGGCAGAAAATCCTAATTATTTAGAATGGCTCAAAACTCAAGCATGGGATGGAAAATTACCACTTGTTGTGGGAGAGGGAGGAACCCCATTCATCCAAATTCCAGTTGAGCCATAAATTTAGAAAATTTATTTTGTTTTAGAATCCTCTCGGATTGAATCATACATAGCAAGAAACTGTTCTGGTTCGCTTTTTTGGTATTGCTTAACTCGACGCCATACTTCTTGATCAGATAGTTTTTCACCTCTATTTTCATAGTATTCCTTTATAATTTCAAAAGGAGTTTTTTTGATATCATATTTTCTTAGGGTGTCCTTTACTGATTTATTACTCAAGTAATCAAAGATTACAAAACGATACAGCAAATATCCTATGATACCTAAAATAGAGACAATGGTGAGAGGGATTATTACTACAAAAACCATATGAATAGTTGGGTTCCTTTGTATTTCATTGTTTTCTAAACTCAATGAGGTTTGTCAATTGGGTGAGGCGGAGTGTTTTCATCATGACAATCGCAACTGCATAAATGAGTTTCATGGTTATTTATACAATCAATGCATTCAAAATGTTTTCTAGTTTCACAAGCAGCGCAAATCATATCCTGTAATCATTACAGAATTCACAGATTTAAATGACTTGGATGTTTAATAATTAACCTCGCTCCTATGTAGAAGACTTTCTGTAAGATCAACATAACCTTGAGGATCTAAAGCCTTGGCAAAATTTTTGTCTACATTTATCAGATAGATTGAATGAAGCCTCGCATTTAAAATGTCATCATAGTTTACAGGGGGATTTTTGTAGTAAAGATTACATAAATCTTGAGCTCTTTTTACGTCGTCTTTTTTTCGAGCATTTGGAGGAATTAGAAAAATCTTTGGAATTGGGATAATTCCCAGCACAGGAGTAGCCAGAGAGAATTTTGAGCAAAATTGGCTATATCTTGCAATTTTACTCATTATTCTTGCTGTGGAATAGTCGACGGTGTCCATAGCATGATCTGGAGGAGTAAAACCAGTTTCTATCTCGATTATGGTATCTCCATCTCCCTTTTTGGCAAATAGATCACAGACTAAAATGTCGGATACTTTTTTTTCAACTTCAACTGTATATCCATTGGCAATCAAGTTGGCTGCACAAATAAGCTCCAAGACAGAATGATTTATCTTCACCAAGTTTTTTTTGTACATTTCTATGAGCTGCTGTCGCACATAGTTTAGTTTAGGCATGTCATTTTCGGAGAGAGTACTTGAAAGCCTACCAGTTACCTCATAGACATCATTTTGAAATTTTTCTACATTCATTAGTTGTTTACCGATTAATATGGTAATTTAAGAACTAGATGGAAAAAATTACTCAAAAATAATTGAAGAAAAATTAGCTTTTTTTCATACCGTGTCTTAACAATTTATTTCAGCAGAGATATTTGTGTATAGAATTAAAGTATTTTTAGGATTTTTTGCAGTGTTGCTTCTTTTCCCTTTAGCCTTAAATTCAGAAGCCATACAGTGGGATTTACTAATTCAGGCAAATGTGGATAATTCACCTCTATACTCAGGTGATAGGCCTATTGTTTCAGGCATAATTGTGGACCATGCCTCCAAACCTGTTCAAAATGCCACAGTCAACATCAAATCAGGGGCTATGTCAATATTTACCAAAACTAGTCTTTCTGGGGAGTTCATGGCAGAACTAGGCAAACAAGAAAGAATACCTGGAAACTATGTGGTAAACATTTCTGCAAGTACTTCAGATGGAAAAACAGGCATCACAAGTATTCAATTCCAAGTTAAAGGAGAACTCTCCCATACAGCAGTAAATGAGGGAAAATTATCTACTCCTGAGGCAAAAAAATACCTAGAAGCAAGCCCAGAGGATTTTGATAAAAACCCTATTGGTTTTATGCTCTATAATTATTATCAAAAACTATATCAAGAATACCTTGAAAACAAGCAACTAAGTGAAAAATTAGCTCAAACACAATCTTTCATAGATGAACAATATGAAAGGGAAAATGAATTACGACTTGAAGCCATTGAGGAATACAACCCAGGAGTTGGAATTTTTTCAGGTTCTGAATATGAAGAATATGTCAATAGTTTAGATGAAGCAGTAAGGGATACTGTTGTAGAGCATCTAAACTTTACAAAAAATTTGGTTGAAAATGCACAAAAGGTGAGGCAAGAAATTTTAGAAAATGGTGGAACCGCCGAAGAGGCACAGGCAACTTATCTGGAGATGATTACTGTTACTCGAGATACCATAGAAAATTTAGATAAAAATTCTGATGTTATAGGCAAGGAAATTTCTGATGAAGGTGTTGAGAAAACATCAATTGTTCAAAATATTAATTCCATAAATTCGAACGTGATAGAGAAAGCAATTGTTAGCAATTCGACTACAAAATCACCCATACAAGTAAATGTTGATGGGATTGCTGTTGAAGTTGATTTTAAAGAATCTGTGTTTTTTGTAAATGTTAATGGAACGGTATTAGAATTTTTGGTAAACGGAACAGAAGTTAGCCTAGTGAATAACGAATAGATTTAATGAAAAAAATTGACCTAGATTATAGAATCACAAACAATATTTTTCTTCAAAATAAAAAAAACATGTTAACCATGCTAACTGCTTAACCTTTGTTCCTGAAAACAGGTGAAGAAAAAATCTGTTCTCTTCACCAATACCATTCAATGTTAACGAATTTATCGACTGCCAGGAAAAAGGGAATACAGTACTTGGTTGAAAACAGAATTATCGTAATTTAGCTTCATTCTTCCAGAGAATAACCTCAAAATTCATTATCACCAATGATAATTGCAAGTTATCTTATGAGTATTCTAAAACAAACGATATAGTGGCAAAATGGCTTGTACTGTGGATTGGAAGCGTTGTTGTATTTGGTGCGTTTATCATAGTAACCCAAGTCCTCCTTTTAGGAGACAGGGAATTCCAGCCTTCAGGTGACGAAGGATTCAAACTGCTTTACCCTAATGACCTTCCTCTTAATGGACTCCATTTTCTCGTCGATACAACTGACGATCCTACAAAGATTCTTTTTTTTGCAGTAGTTGATGTTGAAAATAGAGAGGAAAACTCGTTACTAACAATTCAAGTTCCATATCCTGGAATAATGAAGGAAAGTTCTGGTTGGACATGGACACCGCTTGAAGATTCCACAATTCTGGTAAAGGAGTTTGTTTGCTCCAAAAAAGAGGCATGCAGTTTTATAGACAATATGCAATATTTCGAGTTTGAACTGACATCGCCAATTGATCAGAAACAATCATTTCGACACAGTGTCCGTCTCTGGTTTTCTGAATCAAACCCTTTGCTTGATCCAGCAATCTCCCCATTAATCTCCTCATTAAACCCTGAAAGTAAACCATACAAAATTGGTTTTGAAAATGTGGGTGACGCCAAAGTGACGATAATCTTAGATAAAAAATCTGATAGTTTCTCAACCATTCCTAATGCTCCCATATTGCCAGGGCCACAGACGGATACCATACAAATAGACTGGCCAATAGAAGCTCGAGTTTTACATCAAGTAGATTATCAACTTCTTGCAGAAAGAAACAAAGAAAATCAAATGTTGTACTATACAGCATTGTTTGGAATCGGACTGGGTATCTCCAATATGGTCGTATATGCTGCTGATAAACGAAGTGAATTTTTAAATCTGAAAAGAAAAGGACAGTCTGATCAATACTCCAAAGACGCCATAGATGATTCCTATCAGGTTACTAAAAACAATCCAAATACAAATGAGGATTCAAAATGAGTATG
>JAOTYR010000061.1 GCA_029861785.1 Candidatus Nitrosopumilus sp. | reverse complement strand
AGGATTACATTATTCCAACTGCAACACTACGTCCTGAGACAATCTTTGGCGTTGTTAATCTCTGGGTAAATCCAGAAATTATCTATAAAAAGATTACAGTAGATGACGAAAAATGGATTGTAAGCTCTGAATGTGCATACAAGTTAGAATTTTTAGATAAAAAAATATCCTATGAGGGTGAAATTAAAGGCTCAGAGTTGGTGGGCAAATCAGTCATTATTCCTCACAGAAATGAATCAATTGTAATGTTTCCTGCAAGTTTTGTTGAGAGTGAGACGGGAACTGGTATGGTAATGTCAGTTCCAGCTCATGCACCATTTGATTACCAGGCCCTCATAGATCTCAAGAGGTCTGAAATTGAGCCTGAATTAGTTTCCCAGATCAACCAAATCAAGCCAATATCAATAATTGATACCCAAGGATATGGAGAGATTCCTGCAAAAGAAGCAGTTGAGCAGTTTGGAGTACAAGACCAAAATGATCCAAAACTAGAAGAGGCAACTAAAGAAGTTTATGGAAAGGAGTTCTACGGAGGCAAACTTAAAGAAAACACTGAACAATTTTCAGGAATTAAAGTTGCATACGCAAAAGACACCATAAAAGAGTGGTTAATTGAAAACAAACATGCAGAAATTCTGCTAGAGCTAACAAATACTCCAGTAAGGTGTAGATGTGGTGCAAAATGTGTGGTAAAAGTATTAAATAATCAATGGTTTCTAAACTACAAAGACCAAGACTGGAAAGACAAAGCCACTCAGTGTTTTAATTCAATGAATATTTTGCCACAAGAGATAAAGTCAGAGTTTAACTACGTAATTGGTTGGCTTCGAGAGAGAGCCTGTGCAAGACAGCACGGTCTTGGAACAAAACTTCCATGGGACAAGGACTGGATTGTAGAGAGTCTTTCAGATTCTGTAATTTACATGGCATACTATACAATTTCTAAATTTGTAAATGACAAAAGATTAACTCCTGAAAATCTTAGTGATGAATTTTTTGATCATATATTTTTAGGAAAAGGAGATGTTGCAAAAGTTTCAAACATTACAAAAATATCAACTGATGTAATTTCTGAAATTAAAAAAGAGTTTGAGTACTTTTATCCAGTTGACTCACGACATTCAGGAAGGGATCTTGTTCCAAATCATCTTACATTTTTTGTTTTAAATCATGTTGCAATATTTCCTGAAAAGAATTGGCCACGTGAAATTGTAGTTAATGGTTCCGTATTGATGGATGGCTCTAAAATGTCAAAGAGTATGGGAAATATTATTCCACTTCGAAAGGCAATTGCAGAATATGGCGCGGATCCAATAAGGCTTGCAATAATAATTTCAGCAGAACTATTGCAGGACGCTGATTTTAACATAGAGTCCGTTTCAGGCATACAAGGGAGGCTAAATGCTCTACTAGAGGAGTGTTCTAGACTCAAAGCAGTAAAAATTGATAACTTAGAGCCCGAAGATAAATGGATAAAATCAAAAACTCAGAGTTTGATTTCTCAGGTAACATATTCCTTAGAGAAGATGAGACTTCGGGAAGCACTTCATGACATTTTATACTCTTTTGAATCAGATTTGAGCTGGTATGAGAAAAGAGCAAATTCTAAAAACAGAAAAAACATTTCAGGAATTTTACACGAAATATATTCAACTAGAGTTGCAATGCTCTCGCCATTTGCTCCACATATAGCAGAAGAAATGTGGGAAAAACTAGGAAATATACAGATGGTATCAACTTCATCATGGCCAGAATTTTCTCAAGTAGATGCCGCTGCAATTTTATCTGAAGAGTTGCTAAAATCTATAATTGAAGATATTTCAAATATTCTAAAGGTTACAAAAATTACACCACAAAAAATTATAATCTATACAGCAAACTCATTTAAATCTAAAGTATATCATGCAGCGTTGGAAAAAATGATGACAGGTCAAACAAACATGGGAGAGGTAATGAGAGATCTTATTTCAAATCCTGACACGCAAGATGTTAAGAAAAACCCTGATTTTGTACAAAAAACGATCAAAGACATACTCTCAGAGTCTCCTGAAATAAGAAACATAAAACAAGCATCAAAAATTGATGAGAAAAGTTTCCTGGTAAATGAACTTTTAGAGATTGGAAAAAAAGAGTTTGGAGTCGAAATTATAGTATGCTCCGAGTCTGATTCTGACATTTATGATCCAAAGGGAAAGGCAAAGTATGCAAGACCCTATAAACCTGCAATATTAATTGAATAAATATTAAGAGAGGTAAATTCGAATTTAATATATCATCAATATATCTAATCCTTCGAGAGATTTTTTAGGAATAAACATTAGTAAAAAATATTCTTGTATCAAGAGAAAATTGAAAAAGTTGAGTTAGGCTCAAAAATTAAAGAAAAATGCAAAATTTTCATAGATGTATGTATTTTTTTTCACACACATAAGCTTATGTCATCTTTTATTATAATGAATATGAAACTCAGGTCCAACTCTCTATCGCCCGATTCTGAAAAGGGCTTGATGTTTCTTTTTTTATACTAGATAGATTTTTTTAGGAATACACAAGTTTTTTGGGGCGATTATCATATATGTGAAAAACCCCAGATAGTGTATTTATTAGGTCAGAATTGATTCTAGCTCTATGAAGATAGCAATTTGCGGAATTGGAGTCGCTGGTAGCTATCTAATATCTAGACTTAAGGATTCTCATGAGGTTGTAGGGTTTGAGAGAATGCCCGAGGATAGGCACGACTCTATTTGTGCATGGGGTACATGCAAACCTAGAATGATAGAATTGTGTGAAAAATCAGGTGTTGACTTTGAGAATTATGTGATTCATGACGGGAAAAATATGCACGTTGAGATGAACAATAATGAAAAGTTTGACATTGGTTTACATGGATTGTGTACCTATGACAAGATTCAGCTGATCAAGGATTTTGTCAAGGGATGTAAGATTAATTATGGAAGTGCTCCCAAGCTTGAAGAGTTAGAAAAAGAGTTTGATCTAATTGTTGATTGTACTGGATTTCATAGGGTTTATCTTCCAAAATTAAAAGAAGATTTCTTTTTGCCAACTTTCGAGTATAAGGTACAATATGAGAATAAAGTCCCATATGATGATTTTCTTGTTAGACCATTTGAAAAAATGACAGGTTACTTTTGGTATTTCCCACTAGGGAAAAATTTAGCACATATAGGAGCTGGTGATTACAAGAAAAATCATGTAAAAGCTACTGATGAGTTTTTACAAAAATATGGAGGTAAGGTAATCAAAACAGTTGGAAGACCAATTAGATTGGCAACCCCTAATATGTGCAAACCATTTTACAGTGGAAAAGTAGTAGGTGTTGGAGAGTCAATTGGAACAGTATACCCACTATTAGGAGAAGGAATTATTCCAAGTATGGAGTGTGTCGATATTTTTGTAAAAAATATAGGAAATAATGAAGCCTATGAAAAAGAAGTATTGGATCACTTCAAGATTTATGGTAAGGTATTTAATTTTGTTAGAAATAAAATGAAAAACCAATTCAGCATGATAAAACAAATCTCAGAGCTGTTATCAATTTTTAGATATATGAAAAAAAATGAAGCTCGATTTGGAATGGAAATCCATATGCGAGATTTGATGAAGGTCGCCAAAGCCTAACTAACTAATAGAGGCAAAATTTTCTCTATTTGTTCTACTTGAAGACATGTTATACTGAAAAATTATCTTAGAGTAGTCCTGAAGTTCTTTTCTCATATCGTGTAAATTATCTGAAAGATAAAATCCTGGACAGTCACCTGTGAACTGATATGATGCATGGACTCTAGCCATTCCTTTTTCATTTTCAAGCCATGTAGAAAATGGATATAAATAACATACTCCTGGGCGGTCTGGATGCATGTTGCAACCACCCTCTTCATCTAAAAATCTGCAAGATATGTGAGTTCCGTCATCGTGTACAGTCTCATCTGTTTTTCGTTTAAGATTAATTGTAGTCATAGTTGTTGGTTGACCTGATGGTCCAGGTTCTTGATAGGTAACAGTGAGGGTTTCTTTTCTGATAAAATCAGAAGTCGTTTGGTATTTTAGACCCTTGCCAATAGTTATTAAATCATCAGAGGTTAGTGGAAGTCTTCCTTGTCTATCACAACAATTATGACAATCAGGCCAAAAGCATTTCCATAAAATGTATTTTTTTTCTAATTCAAGATAAGGAAGATGAAATACTACATCTTTTACTTTAATGGGATAGTCTAAAACATTTGTGATTTTCCCAAGAATAAATTTTCGTAAAATAGGGTCAATATCCCAATTTTTTTGCAATAAATTTAGTGATTCTTTAATTTCATTTTGAGACAAGAGTTAAGTTATAACGGCTTTTGCAGATGTTATTAATGTTGAGTGAAAAAGGAAAATATGCATCTGCTACTGAAAACAGGAGATTTGTCTGGACAGAAATTGTTTGGCCTTTAATTTTAGAATTAAATGATGTTGCATTTACATTAAAGCAATATCAAAAAAAGCGTGATGAAGTATGCACCCCAAAAAAAATAAACAATGGGGTGACATCTAGAGGACTAGTTTCATTGATGCAAAAAGAAATTTTACTAAAAGAAGATCATCTTTACTCAATTCACTATAGATTAATTCCATATATGAGACTAAAAGCAGATTGTGATTATGCGACTGCAGTTCATGAAGTAAGAATAAAGTAGTTTCCGCAAATAATTATATGCCAAGCCGTTCAAATTTGTTTTGGTAGCCCGATAGTCTAGCGGTCAAATAATTTTAGATCAAGGATTCTGCCCTCTGGATCTCAAGAGTGGATAGGCGGAGACGGCAGTTCGAATCTGCCTCGGGCTACTGGTAAAAATTCTATCTAGATGCTTGAGCTATTCTTTCTAGCTCATTTTTTTTCTTAACGGATGGAGCATTAGGATCGTTTTTTGCAGCCAAAATAAGTTGTTCTGCCATGTGTTCTTCAATTGGTTTTGGGTTTGAAAAGGTGGCCTCTTTTATAGCATCTGCGATAAAGCGTAGTGCTAAATCCACTCTTCTGATTGGAGCAACATCTACAGAAACATGATAAACTGTTCCACCATAAACAATTCTTGTAGTGTCCTCATTTGGTGCGGAGTATTCTATCGCACGAACCAAGACCTCTACTGGATTCATACCAGTTTTAAGAGAAATAATATCAAATGCAACTTTTACGGTGTTTAGAACTCTTACTTTTTTCCCAGTCATTCTTCCTGTATTTTTTGCATATTTTTTGCCAAAATGCATAATTTTGTTTGTGAGTCTCTCAACAATGTTTACGTCAGCTTTATTAAATCGCTTAAGGGCTGACCTTCCATAAGTATAAGGTAAGATTTGTTTTCTCAATGATATTGCAGTTTTAAGACCAGGGTCTTTTACTTCGATTTCTGACATGTCCCATTTTCTAAATAATAATAGATTCTTTGTCTGTTCCAATTTTATCTCCTAGGTTTCTCTTTTTTACCAATAACAAGCTCATGTAGTGATGTGCCATTTACTTTGAACACTTTGAACCTGACTCCAGGAATATCACCCATAGCACCACCCTGAGTAGCACCCATTCCTTGTATATGTACCTCATCATGTTCATCAATAAAGTTCATTGCACCATCCCTTGGCAAAAATGCGGTGATTGATTTGCCATTTTTAATTAATTGAACTCTAACACATTTTCTAACAGCCGAGTTTGGTTGTTTTGCAGCAATACCTACTTTCTCTAAAACAATTCCTTTTCCCTGAGGAGATCCACCAAGCGGATCTGATTTTTTGTCAATTCCTAATTTTCTTCTCTTGTAACTAGATATCGCCCATCTTTGTTTCTTTTTTTTCTCTTTTAGGACTCGTCCTGCAAATAATCCAAGTGGTGATTTCGTCATTACTTACATCTCCAATGTTGCTCTTTGAGGACTATTGATGAGTACACTTGTAATATTAAAATATCGTTTAGCAAGTAATCTTGCTTTTTCAGCATTTCGTCCTTCACGGCCAACAACAATTCCTTTCTTTCTTGGATCTACCATTATTATTGCCTGTTTTGTGCCATCAGGTTTGATATTTATTTTAACTTCAGAAATTAATTTTGAATTTAATAAATTTGTCAAAAATTTTGCAGGATCTTCATCGAATTCAACTAGTTCTACATTTCGTTTTACAATATTTTGCAGTGATTTAATATGACACCCACCTTTCCCGATTGCCAATCCCATTTTTCCAGTATTTACAACAAAAATTACACGATCTTGTTTATCATCATCAATACAATCGCGAGCTGTTGCACCTGTTACATTTTGGAATAGTGACATCATACGCATTTGTTCAGTTGTAAGTTTGATAGATTGTACCATAATAAATCCTAATTAACTCCAAAAAAAATCTGTCTCATTTAAATCTACATTTAGTGCTTTACAATGTCTCATTTTGTTTCCTCAGTTTCTGTATCTTTAAGAATTGATTTGATGTTTGCATCCGTTAGAGAGGTAAATGAAAGTGTTGAAATTCTAAATTGTAAGCCGCATAATCTACCTAATGCGACAGAAGTTCCATGAAAGTTAACAAGAGGTATCTTTTCTTTTTTTGCATTTGATTGGATTTTCTCAAACATTTCTTTTCCTACAGACTGAGACAATACAATTAATTTGGAATTTTTAACAGAGTTCAATACTTGTTTAGTGCCCATTGTAATCTTATCTTCCTTTAGAGCATCTTTTAGCGCTTTTTCTAGTATTTTACTCATTCCTTATTGTCCATCCTTTACTGGGGGTTTTATAGGTTTATTGAAACTTTAGGCATAAAAAAATTAATTTGAAATTTCAAAAATAGAAGCTATTGAAGAAAACATGGAACTTATTTGTTTTAAAATGTCTGTAGGCTTTTCTTTTTGTAGCTTAACAGATTCAAAATTTTTAGATGGTTCAGAAATAACAGAATTATTTTCTTTATTTAATAAGGGAGAATTTTGAATAATCTGATTGTTTTTTTGTGGCATATCGGATAATACGATTTCAAGATTTTGCCGCGCGGTAGTATAACTTGGGTTTTTTCCTAACACTTCAGCATATAGAGAAATGGCTTCATCATAATTTCCCATAATTGCAAGTGTGTTTGCCTTGTTGTTTAGAGCAGGAAAGAAATTAGAGTTAATAGATATTGCTTTATCATAATGCATTATTGCCTCATTGAAATATCCTAATTTACCAAGTGCAGAGCCCTTATTTGTTAAAACCTCAACATTACTAGGATTATGAGCTAATGATTCGTTGAAGAATTGAAGAGAGTTTTCAAATTTACAAAGTCGATATAAAGCTGGACCCATTCCATCATAATATGAAATAGTATCAGAGTATTTGCTTCTATCACATTCTAAATTAATTTGGTTTAGTAATTTACCTAATTCTATGTCCTCAACAGATAGATTATTAGGCTTAGTTTCAGATTTTATTTCAATAGATTTTTTTTTAGATTTTCCTTCTTTAGATTCTACAGATTTGATCATTGGATTATCATTTGTATTAGAATTATCTGTTTGTTTTTCATCAGTATTATGAATTATTGAGTTGTCTTCAGATGAGTTGTCTTCAGATGAGTTGTCTTCAGATGAGTTGTCTTCAGATGAGTTGTCTTCAGATGAGTTGTCTTCAGATGAGTTGTCTTCAGATGAGTTGTCTTCAGATGAGTTG
>JAOTYR010000060.1 GCA_029861785.1 Candidatus Nitrosopumilus sp. | reverse complement strand
TTTATGGTTAATTATTTCCAGGCGCGCGCCCTACCAGGCTAGGCGACCCCGGCATTGTCGTTAGACAAAATTAATCGGCAAAAATTGATTATATATTATGTTACTTGAGATTTCAAAGTTTATTTCCAAATGGTAACGGTAGTAGATTTTTCAACTTTATTGTTTTGTGGATCCAATCCTTTTGAATAAATCTTGTATAATCCTTCAAGTGTAGAATCTCCATCGTTTTTAATTTGATCCCACACAAATCCAATTTCCTCTTTGGGAGCCAATGTGTATGATCCTGGATCAGATTCTTGATAATTGTTAGGAGTATACATTAACATTCCTGATAGTCCAGTTATTTTAAGACCATAAGAAGAATCAGAAAAAGTCAGTGGGACAGTTCCAGAATTTATTATTCGTATCGTAATATCTTCACCTTTTTTAAAATCAAATTTCTCCGTCACGATAGAAATTGATGGACCATCAACAAATACTAGTTGATGGGTAGTTTTCACATCTATCAGATAAAGGCCAAATAAAAGTCCAGAAATTACACCTAATGCAGTAAATGTAATCAGAGTTCTAGAAGACAAGTATCAAAGATTTTTTCCTATAATTTTTAATCTTTTGGAGAAGGTTTTGTTCTCCATTTTCTAGGATACGTTTCAGGAGTCATTATGATTCGTTTAGTTTCAAATGCATATCCTTTTGTTGCCTCACGAATTTCCGCTTCAGACATTGTAGATTCAGCCAAAGCCACAGCTTCTCCTTTTTGGGTGTATACTGCCACAATGTCTCCTTTCTTAAGATTCGGACTAATCTGCAAAATTCCAGGAATGGCAAGTTGTGCTCCATGACACAAGGCATCGACTGCAGAATCACGAACAACGACAGATTTGATTTCACTTAAAGCATATTCGACTGGTTTTATCATTTTTATTAATTTGCTGTCGTCTTTTTTTTCTTCCCAAAATGAAAATGCATTTGCTAGCTCATGCAATGTTACCAATCCATCAGATTCTCTAAATTGATTTACCCTAGTCCTTCTAAGCTCAATCATAGTAGCTCCTGGTCCTAAAACCTCGCCAATATCATAGTAAAGTTTTCGGATATAAGTTCCTGATTCACAAACTATTCGTGCTAAAAGCAGCCTCTCTTTTTGTTCAAGAACTTCAAATTCATAGATGGTTCTTGTTCTTGTTTGCCTTACAACTGCAGAACGTTGAGGCGGTTTTTGAAAAATTTCTCCAGTAAACATTTGGATTATCTGCTGTAGTTTTTCTTTGGAAGGTAAAGAATGAATTCTTCCGAGAGCATGATATTCTTTTGGACCATAAAGTAGAACTCCCAGTGCTTTGGTCGCCTCTCCAAGTCCAAGTGGAAGTACGCCTGATACTTGAGGATCAAGTGTTCCACTATGACCAATCTTTGGAATCTTCAATAATCTTTTTGTCCACGCCACTGTTTCGTGACTTGTGGGTCCTGGAGGTTTATCTAGAATTATTAAACCATAATTAAGTAATTGCTCCAAAGTCCTTTTGTTATAGTAAGTTCCATAAGCATCATCAGTTAGATCTTGGTCAATTTCAATTAAATTTTCTAATTGCTTTAATGTCAAAGAAGATCTCTTACCGTTTTTTTTGATATTTCAAGTACCTGTCCTGCATCAAGATTGTCTGTGTTAATGATTTTATCAAAGATGGATTCGTCCCTCCCGAAATCAAAATCGTATAATTTTTTGTATAAAGCCTTATTTTTGTCGTATCTTTCCTTTGTTACTTCATATGCGTCCTTAGAACTCATATCATCACGGTTTTGCATTCTTTTTGAGCTGCTATCATGAGAACCGTCTAACCATATTTTTATCCCATCATCAACTAACCACGGAAGAGTATAACTTGTAATCACCATTCCGCCTTTTTTGAAAAGTTCGATTAGTTTTTTGTCAACTTTGTTATCAAATTGAGGGTCTGTCTCTCTTTGATTAAGGAATTTCATTCCATCCTCTTTATCCCACCAATCATCACCATCTACCTCAAATCCTTGCTCCTTTGCAAGTTCCTTTAAGACATCACCGCCACTAAGATATGTTAAATTAAAGGTATTTGCTAATCCTTTTGCCACAGTTGTTTTCCCAACAGCGGGGGGACCAGAAATTATTATTGATTTTGTCAAACTCCCATTGTGGTTTTAGTTAGTTTCATAATAATTCCGCTAAATGCTATTGATGAAAGGAAATACCAGGCCCACAGGTACAAAGCATTTTCCTTCCCGAAGCAAACATGTTCTGTATCTGCTGCTTGTGTCACCGTGCATGTTAACGTGAAGAAATCACCAGGAATAACATTAAGAGGAATTGGAGACATGGCAACAGTATAAGAAAATAGTTGTGGCAATACCAAATAAAATATCAAAATTAATGGCACAAACGTGATCATCATTGGTCTCATGTTCATTTGCATCATCTCCATTGACATTTTGTTCATGTAGGAAGATTTTTTGCTTAATTGATCCATCTTTGCTTGATCTTTTGCTCTCATCGCTGCCATTCTTTCTTTTTGCCACCCTCTAGTTTCTTTCATTATTCGTTTTAGTTTGACCTGGTCAACCATTTTCTTTCTTACTGCAGCATTAAAGAAATTCAACATTATTCCAAATCCTGATACTGCAAATAATGAGGGAATTATCCCCTTTACGATTGGATCATCACTTCCTAAACCGCCCTTATTGGCTTCAAGAAAACCAAATATTCCGCCATCTTCTTGCAAAAAAATCATATCTAAGAAAAGCAGAATAAAATCAAATTCCATATCTATAACCCTATTGCTTTTATTATCTGACTAGCTGCTTCTTCAAGCTTTCCTTCAGAATTGAGAACATGTTTTAACGGTGAGCCTGATAATACAGAACATGCAGACATCATAGCAGATTGAATGTCTAGCTCTTTTTTAATGGTAGAAATTGAAACTTTATCTCTATTTCTTGTTTCGTCCTTCATTCTGCGGTTATAGATCTCTTCAGTTTTTGCAACCACTGAGATAAAATTAGTAGGTTCAATTATCTGTAAAACATGATACGGGAGTCCAGGATTGAATCCCTCAGGAGTTCTAATAAACGCATGAGTGTCAATTATTATCACATCAGCCTTAATGTTGGAGAGTTTTTCAGCTGCAATTTTTTGTATTTTTTTTTGCTCTAAGATTGGCAATTTTCTTAGTTCGTCCCTATTGGTTACCCCATTTTCTTTTGCAACCTCAAACATAATAGTTCCAAAATTAGTAACCTCAACACTCTTGTCATGATTTTTAATTATTTCTACAATCTTATTGATAAGAGTAGTTTTTCCAACACCAGGTATTCCTACTACAACAACTTTTTTACTTTCTGCCAAGCAAAGCACCCAATCGCGGCATTACAACTTCTACTTGTTCTCTAACTAGTTGAGTATAATAGTTGATTAGAATATCCACCATAAGCAAAATTCCAATACCAGATCCAAAGACTCCCAATACGTCAGATACACCTGCTAAAAGACCTAAAATCATAGATCCAATTATTGTAACTGATGGAATGTACTTGTTTAGAAGAGCTTCCACAGGTTTGTTGGATCTTCTAAATCCAGGAATTTGTACATCTGCATCAAGTAAGTTTTGAGCAGCGCTCTTTGGAGATAAACCACCTAGCTCTACCCACAACCTTCCAAATACAACCACTATCCCAATCATGAACAAAACATATCCTACTGCCCTTCCAGGATCCAACATTGCAACATCTAATCCTCTTGGGGGAGTAATGTAGTAGATTATTCCACCAATTGGTGTGGATGGACTAGTAGGATCAAACTGAGCCAAAATGTTCATGATTGCGTTATTGTTTCGCGGGTTCATATTTGCCCAAAGCATTTGGAAAATGAAAACTGCGTTTGCCGTAAGAGCTGAAGCTAAAATTACTGGAATATTAGAAACATACATCATTTTGATGGGATAAACTGCTGAAAACCCTCTATATTTTGTGGAAACAATAGGGATTTCTATTTTCATGCCTTGTGTGAAAACCAAAATTAGCAGTATTCCTGCAGTCAAGCATAATCCAAAAATGCTCGGTAATTGATTTGAACGGAATAATACATTTGATAAATCTCCAGCCATTATTGACTGGCCAATATACGGTATAATACCAATAGTTCCTCCATCACCCGCTGGTAATGGGCTGAACAAGCTCCAAAGGATTTGTTGAGCAACACCTGCCATAATAAATAAACTAATTCCACTACCAAGTCCCCAACCTTTTTGAATTAATTCATCTAAGAACATGATGATAATGGAGGCAGCCATTAATTGTCCTATCATTACGTACAACACGTATGGGTCTGAAACCCCAGGACCGTAAACTGCTATTGCATAAACAATAGACTCTGCTACAATTACAACATAAGTTACCATTTTTGTTGCAGTTTGAAATATTCCTCGCTCTTCTGGTTTTTTGAAATCAAATTTCAAAATATCTGAACCTCGTAGTAATTGCATCAGCAAACCAGATGTAACAATGGGACCAATGCCTAATTCAACTAGAGTTCCTTGTTGTGACGCAAAAATTACTCTTGCAAATTGTAGAAAATCAAATTCAGGTGCTGTTGCTCCAAACAATGGAGTTTGACCCATTACCATATAGATTAAAAGAGCAATTCCTGACCACAGTAATTTTGTTTGAAGAGAAATTTTCTTTTTTGGTTTTGGGACTTGAGGAAGATATGGCTCTGCCTTGAAAACAACTTTTCTAATAATACTAGTAAGACTACCCTCAGCCATTATCTGCTAACACTTCTCCCCCAACAGATTTGATTTTCTCTTCAGCTGCAGCGGTAAATTGATGTATTCTTATGCTATATGCTATTGATGGTTTACCACCACCAAGTAGTTTGTCATATCCTGCTGTTGCAAGATCAAGAACTTTTTTGCCTCCTTCTTCTTTTCCGAACTTTGCAAACAAGTCATCGAGCTCACGTATGCTAGCCCATTTTTTTGTAATATTAGGGTGAGGTGGATGAGTAGAAGAATGACCATAATGGTCTGGATATTCCTTTAACATTGTACTATAATGATGTTTCATCAAACCGGTAATTCCTAGACCTCCTTTATGACCACTTGCGCGATGTTGACCAACTTGTCCCCATCCCATATTTCTGCCTCCACGAAGTCGCCTTGTTTTTCTAAGTCGTGTAGCCATTTAGATCATACGCCTCACAATTGTTCCAAGTTCTTTGTTTAATCCAAGCATACCCTTCTGTCCATACAGTTTTTTTGTACTTCGCTTGAATCCATGTCTTGGAGGAGATAAAGCAAACCAAGGTTTAAGAGGTTTTAATTTTGATAAATTTGCCTTTCCTTCAGATAATGCAGTTGCAAGTTCATCAACACTGTTGAAACCTAGTTCTTTGAGATCCTCTGGTGTAATTTTTTTATATCCTGATTTTCTTGCTTTCTTATCTAGAAGATCTTTTGCAAGTCCAGCATCCAATTCAATCCAGGAGATGTAATGTTTGACCTTATTTAGCATCCCTAAAGTATTGTCTTTTGCGGGTAAAATTGTAGCCCTGTATTTTTTATCTAACCTAAGTAGAGTCATGGTAGTGGTTGCCCAATGTGGAACGTCTGCTTGACCTTTTATTCGAACAACGAGATATGCATTTGCCATTTTTATCAACCTTGACTGAATGTTTGTCTAAGACAATCCAATATTGCTTTTGAAGTAGAATTCATAGTTGGTGTTGATCCTTTGGCAGTAGTCCATGCATCTTTTAGTCCTGCTAATTCCAATAATCGTTTTATTTTACCGCCAGCTACTAACCCCAAACCACGTGGAGCAGGAATTATCTCTATAGTGACACTTCCACCTTTACCTCTAATTTTAAATGGCACTGAATGTTTTTGGTCACATCTACATTCCCAACTTCCACATCCTAATTTGATAGGACTTACATTAAGAAATGCCTGACTGGTTGCCTTTTCAATAGCAATTCGCATTTGTTTGGATTTTCCTTGACCAATTCCCAAGTAACCATTTTCATTTCCTGCTGCAACTATGGCTTTGAATCGGGTTGATTGTCCATTAGAAGTCATTTTTTGAATAATTCCAACGTCAACTACTTCACTTTTCAGATCTGGAAGTAATTTTTTGATTATACCTGCCTCTTGAATCCTCAGGCCTGCCTCTATAATTTCTTCAATTGAAGATATTTCTCCTGAAGCGACTTTTTGTCCTAAAATGGTTTTGGGAATCCAGACTTCTTCTTCGGGTTCACGTCTTGGCCTCCTAGTTTGTCCTGATTTACTTTGGCCAGGTCTACCTCCTCCATATTGTACTGGTCTACCTTGTCCGGGTCTACCTTGTCCGGGTCTACCTTGTCCTGGTTTGGTTTGTGTTGCTTGACTCATTTCTATTTGACCTCATTATCAATTGCGGATTTTATTTGAGAAATATCATTTTTTACAGTAAGGTGTTCTCCTTTAATTCTCTCTTCTGGAGGGAATGTTTCAGAGTTTGCTGGGACTTCTAATCCTGCATCTATTACTCCTTTTAGAGCAGCTGCCATTCTTTGGGTGTACTTCCTGGTGCCTGTATACAAAATTGCATCTTTTGATCCTTTACCAAGTGCCTTTTTTCCTGCAATATATCCTGTAAGATAAGCAGCAGGTACACTTTTTCTGGAACCCTTCCAACCTTTTTCAATTAAATATCTAGAATGTGCTGAGGCTACAACCTTATCCCCGCTAATTTCTGGTTTTAAAATTTGAACCTGAGTATTTTCATTAGAAATATTGACTGTGATAAATTCACGTTTTCCCATTAACATTGTACCACGTTTTTTATAATTGGTCTTTTCCTCTCGAAGTCTTCTCAATATTTTTGAATAGGCCATCTACAGAACTCGATTTTGAACCTGCTCTTATATACGTTAAGCGTGAATTAAGAAGGCAAGTAGAGCTTTTTGAATATGGAGCCGATTTTCTGCTTCGTCCCAAACAACAGATTGCGGTCCGTCAATTACTGATGACGTTACTTCACTTTCTCTTTTTGCAGGAAGACAATGCATAAAGATTGCATTCTTTTTTGCATGATTCATTAAATTAGAATTTACTTGATATTTTGGAAGAAATTTTTTTGTTCTGTTTGGATCACGATTATGTATAGAAGAAAAAGTATCGGTTACAACAATATCAGCATTTTTTATTGCTCTTAGAGGATCAATGGTTATTTCTATATCAGTAGATTTACTGACGTCTTTTACAACTTTACTGTTGGGTTCGAATCCCTTTGGTGTTGCAATAGACATTTTCATTTCTGATAATGCACATCCATAAATCATTGAATTACAAACATTGTTACCATCACCTATCCAAGCAATTTTCAAATCTTTGAGTTTTCGTTTCTTTTCTTTTATAGTCATAAAATCTGCCAAGATTTGGCATGGATGAAATGAATCAGAAAGTCCGTTTATGACAGGCACACTGGAGTATTTTGATAGTTTTTCTAATAGATTGTGATCATATACTCTCGCCATTATACAATCAGTATATTTAGAGAGTGTCTTTGCCGTATCTTCAATTGATTCACCTCTTGATAATTGCATGTCATTTGTGGATAAATTTACGGCATGACCTCCTAACTGAAACATACCTATTTCAAAACTTACTCGTGTTCTTGTAGAAGGTTTTTGAAAAATCATTGAAAGAGTTTTATTTTTTAATAATGGTTTGTTACCTCCTTTTTTCATTTCTTTTTTGAGTTTGATAGAAAAATCTATTAATTG
>JAOTYR010000059.1 GCA_029861785.1 Candidatus Nitrosopumilus sp. | reverse complement strand
TCCAGGCATAATGTTCTATCGGGTATTATTCTCAGTTTCCCGAGGTTATCCCCGTCCATAGGGTAGGTTGACTACGCGTTACTGAGCCGTCTGCCTTGTATTACTACAATGACTCGCATGGCTTAGTATCAATCCGATAGCAGTCAGGTCCGGCAGGATCAACCGGATTCTGATTTTTTTGATTATTGAAGTACATTTGTACTTTATTGGAATTGACGGATGCACATAATCTTCACATCTCAGATTTGATCTCTTGATCAAATCCTCATTTTGTATGCGTAACTGGAGGCCCATGAATCACAAAATGGTATAGTACCATACTTCATCACAAGCGCCGCCTATTGCGTTACGTATGCAGAAGGTGAGACTTTTCAAATACATATAAACCATGCCTAAAAACATCGATCTTTGATTAGATTATAGCCCGAATTAATACAAGAAAAGGAAGTAAAATGAGCATAATTTCAGAATACAAAAAAAAGACAAAAAAGTCTGCAAAGTTATTTACACAATCTTCAAAACTGCATGTCAATGGGGTAAGTCATAACATAAGATTCTATGAACCATATCCATTTGTTGTAAAAAAATCTGCAGGAAAAAATTTGACTGATGTTGATGACAACAAATACACTGACTTTTGGATGGGCCACTGGAGTTTAATTTTAGGCCATGGACCAAAAAATGTTAAGGACTCTCTGAAAAAACAAATTGAGAAAAGTTGGATGTATGGAACTGTAAATGAGCAGACAATAAAATTATCCGAGATTATTTCAAAGGCAGTTCCAGTGGCAGAGAAAATTCGTTATGTTACATCTGGAACAGAAGCTACAATGTATGCGGTACGACTTGCGCGTTCAGTTACTGGAAGGAAAATAATTGCAAAGATTGATGGAGGATGGCATGGTTACACATCTGATCTTCTTAAAAGTGTAAACTGGCCTTTTTCTGAATCAGAAAGCAGTGGCATAGTAAATGAGGAAAAAATTATTTCAATCCCATATAATGACTTGGAAGAATCTTTAAAAATTCTCAAAAAAATTTCCAAAGATTTGGCAGGTGTTATCATTGAACCTGTTTTAGGTGGAGGAGGTTGTATTCCTGCCACTAAAGAATATCTCAAAGGAATTCAAGAGTTTACTCAAAAAAATGAATCCTTGTTTATTTTAGATGAAATTGTAACTGGTTTTAGATTTAGGTTCGGATGCTTGTACCCTACAATGAAATTAGATCCAGATATAGTAACCTTAGGAAAAATTGTTGGAGGTGGAATGGCAATTGGCGTAATGTGTGGTAAAAAAGAGATCATGCAATTTGCAGATACAACGGGAAAGAAAAAATCAGAGAGATCATATGTTGGCGGAGGTACATTTTCTGCAAATCCAGCCTCGATGGTTACAGGACATTCCACTCTATCAGAACTAAAATCAAATAATGCAATTTATTCTAAACTTAATAATTTAGGAGATCTTGCAAGGAAAAATCTTCGAAAGGTATTTGGAGAAAATGTAGTCATAACAGGTAAAGGATCGTTATTTATGACTCATTTTGTACAAAACGGGATTACAGAAATTACAAATTCAACCCATGTTGCAAAATGTGATTCTTCAATGCTTCAGAAATACCACTTTAAGATGATAGCACATGACGGAATATTCTTTTTGCCCGGAAAATTGGGAGCAATATCCTATGCCCATTCAAAAGAAGACATTAAGAAAATGGTGAAGGCATCTGAGAACTTTTTAAATTCTAATTAGACTACAAAACATATGGAAAAAAAGAAAGAACAAAAAGAAGCATATGCGACAGATGATCCCACCAAAACTTCAGCTGAACATCAAGAAGACTTGGCCAAAGAGGCAATAAAAAAATTCAAATCACTAAATCAGAAGAATTAAATTTTTGTATAAAATCCTAATTTACTTCTAGAAACAAAAATCACAGAAAATACAGATATTATCAAAATTGTAATAACAATTACTCCAAATTCTGGTACTACGAAAGTTCCGATGATTTCTATCTCCTCAGCACCTTGAGGAAAATCAACAGTTATTGTCCTCTCGTTTCCAGTTTTTGTTTCATCAAAGTCTACCTCTAATCCATCAATAACTACAAAAAAATCATCGTCTTCTTCACCAAATTTGGCATCAAGTACTTCACGGGGAAGTTTAATTGCCAATGTTCCATTTGAGATAGAATCAATTTCCACAATTAGAGATTTAGCCTCCGTATCTGGAAAGACTTGATTTATCACTCCACCTGAAATTGCATATGTTAATTCATAATCAGTGCCTTGAACATTGATTGGTCCCTTTAGTGGGGTTTGGAATCCTTCTTGATGATCTAGCTTTCCAATTAATGCCTGAGCTTGACGAATCTCTTCGGCATCATAGCCTAGTTCTGCAAGTCTTTCTTTAAACTCTGACTCTGAAATTAATCCTTGTTCGAATTGTTCAATTACAAACTCATCTTCATCTTGTTGTCTTTGTTCTGGAACGAATTCTTTTTCAATGACAGTAAAGGTCAAAGTTTTTCTTATATCATAATTATCCGAGAGCTCAATTCCCCATCCAAATTTTAAATCATAATCTCCAACCGGCTGATCTAAATCAATACAGGCTTTTCCGTATCTTTCGATTGTTTGTCCATTGATCTTAAGATCACAAACAGATTCCATCCAACCTGCTTCTACTACTGGTTTCGGATTTGTGCTGCTAAACAATGTAAAAGTTATGGTTTTTGGCGCAAACTTGTTTTTGCCAACTTCTTCAAAGGAATACAAAGCGAAACAACTTTCTCCAGCACAATTGTTTGGAACATTACTGCCAATTGCTGAAACAAATGGCAAGTAAACAAAAAATTCGACTCTAGGATCAAGGTCATCAGGTGCAGATGGCATGTCTGTAACTTTGATTTCAACTTCGGTTCCAGGTGGTCCTGATATAGGGCTCATTGTTATATTAGGCATTTGTAATCCCATTGTCTCAGAATCAAATTCGGATTGACCGTAAATATTAGAAAAATTTGAAATTGGAATTAACAAAAGAATCATCAAGATGACAATTGGTTTTCTGGACAAGTAGAGTATTCCTTGAATATAATATCTATTTAAACTTCCGCACAATTGAGAAGTTTTTTTAAGAAAAAACAAATCTAAACTTTCATTACCGATATCAATTGGTAGAAACCATGGGACTGTTTGGTTCAAAGGAGGATCCTGAAGATTTGATGTATCATGCAATGTCACTTATGGCAAGAAATCAACCAAAGGGTGCCATAACATTATTCAACAAAATAATTAAAGAAGATCCAAAAAATACTCCTGCTCTGTATAACAAGGGTCTAGCATTAAACCAAATTAAAAAATACTCAGACGCCGTAACATGTTTTGATTTACTTTTAGAGATAAATCCAAAAGATTCACAGGCATTTAATAATAAGGGAATAGCAATGGCCGAAATGGGAGACACTCAGGCTGCAAATGATTGCTATGAATTGGCAATAAAGGCAGATCCAAAAAACAGTTCCACGTATTTTAACAAGGGAGTTTTGCTTGACAGGTTGCAAGAGCATGTTGAGGCCTTGGAATTTTTAGATAAAGCAATTAGTGCAGATTCAAAAAAACCAAATGCAATGTTTTACAAGGGAATAGTTCTGGGAAAAATAAAAAAACATGAGGAAGCATTGAATTGTTTTGAGAATGTTTACAAAAAACATCCAGATCATATTGATGCTCTGTTTCACAAAGGAATAGAGCTTGCTGAATTGGAAAGACATGATAAAGCAATAGAAATTTTTGATAAAATCTTATCAAAATACAAAGACAATGCAAATATCATATACGCTAAATCAAGAAGCAGGGCATATCTTGGAGACTATCCTGAGTCAATGGAACTGCTAAAGAGAGCTGTTACATTAAATGGGAAAATAATTAGAGAGTGGGCAAAAAAAGAAAAGATATTTGAGAAGTTTCATGACAATGAGATATTTAGAAAAATTGTAAAACTTTAAAGAATTTTTTTTCTTATAGCATCTAATCGAATCAAACCTACTTTAGCTTTAGGTCCGGTTAATCTTGCCTCATATACTGGAACGTATACCTCGGTAATCTCTTTCAAAGTAAATTCTTCATTTAACTTTCTAATGCTAGACTCTAATGGTTTTTTCAATGATTCCTTAAGAGAGCTTATTGCAGATTCGTATGTTATGTTTGGTTTTCTTAAATTGTTAGAATTTTCAGTTAGTATTTGATCAGGATAGTTTTCTATGGTTTTTGAATTGATTTTAAATGGAAATTTAATTTTGTTTCCATTATGATCAAAAACTAGTTCTTCTTCTTCTTCTACAAACACATGTTCCTCAAGTGGAAAATTGATTTTGTTTTTTCCCCGACTTCCAACAAATGCCTTCTTAAATCCAGACTTTTCCTTAATAGGAAAGGTTCCTCCACCTAAGGTCACTTCTTGTACATTAGAATCAACGGAAATTGAATGAACTGCTTGTCGAAAATAGTCAGCCACATATTTGCCTGAAACCATCAACATGGATTCATAAAATAATGTAAAAGAATCAATATGAACTTCTTCTTTTTTTGGTTTTTTTAGTACAGATTTGAAAATCGATGTTTTTTTATCTTCGATGATATCAGATGCCTCTTCTTTTTCAACTTTTTTTTTCAATACCACTGTTTTGATATCGTGTTTTTGTGTCAAAATTACAATATAGATAATAAAATCTTGCTATTAAACCAAATGAATCATTTCTTATAATTGGGAAAAACATAAAACAATAGATTTAGTTTTAGAATATATGGGAAGTAAAAAAAAGATAGGACATATTGAAAAGTTTCTAAAAAGAGCAGATAAAGCAATAGATGAAGGAATAAAAAAAGCAGATGAGATTTTGGATGATGCAGTAGAATTTGGAGGGATGGCAGCAGGTCAAGCCAAAAAGACAAGTTTTGATTTAAGAAGAAAAGCAGAAAAAGAAGGGGAATCATTAAAGAAAAAGGGCATTACAAAAATAAATGAAGGGATTTCAGCTGCAAAAAGTGCAAAATCTAATGTTGAAGATGACCTAAAAACATTAGAAAGATTAGGTAAACTAAAAAAATCTGGAATAATCACAGATAAGGAATTCCAAGAAAAGAAGAAAAAGATACTTGCAAGAATTTAGAAATGATAAAATCAAACATTTATTCTTTAGGTGATCAAAGAAAGATAAATCCAGATTGGTTTACTGGCAAAGTTCACATGAAAGATGTGTCCTCCAAAATAAAATCAAAAGAGCAAGGAATCTATCATGTTTATTTTAACAACGGCGCCAAAACAAAGTTACACACACATAACGGAAATCAAGTATTAATTGCCACCAGAGGAGTAGGAAGTCTAGAACTCTTTAGGAAATATGGTACAAGTAAAACTAATTTTAAAATCAAAAGAACTGACAAAATTAACCTGAAAGAGGGAGATGTTGTATACATCCCTGCAAAAACTTTACACACTCATGGTTCTGTCAATAAAAAAAAGACATTCTCGCATATTGCAATCAATATTTTGCCAAAAAAAAACTCTGAATACAAAACCACATGGTATGAATCAGACTTTAAATCCAGGGTTACAGAAATAGTTTAAGATTCATGTCGATTCAAAAAAATTCAGAAGTAACTTCAATTGATGGAAACGAAGGAACAAAAATAAAACAATATTTTCATCCGCATAATACCTTAAACGGCATCCGATTCAGTTTAGCTCAATTTACAATTAAACAAGGAAAAAGATCTCTACGCCATAAAGTGCAATCATCAGAGATATACTATATCTTAGAAGGAAATGGAAATTTGAGAATAAATAATGAATCTTTTGATGTAAAAAAAGACGATTCAGCATATGTTCCTCCATTATCAGAGCAATTCATAGAAAATACAGGGACTTCAGATTTGAGATTTTTGTGTATAGTAGATCCCGCATGGAAGCCAGAAGACGAGATAATTTTAGAATAAATTTTGTTCTTTCTAGCAATTGTTTTTAACATATGACAAATATACGAGGTTTAATGAACACTCATCAAGCATTAAAGACGTTAAATGTGGATTCAGATTCATCCTTTGAAGAGATCAAAGTCGCATATAGAAAGCTGGCACTCGAATTTCATCCTGATAAGAATATAGGAGAATATGAGGGAAGCCAATTTAAAAAAATTACAGAGGCCTACAATGTTATCAAAAAATATTATCAAGAGGGAAAAAAGGCCAACTTCTCAAACCCTTCAAAACATACAGAACGTGTTAAAAGAAAACCTCAATGGGGTGCCCCTCCGCGACAAAAACCAGGAGACACGCCAGAAGAAGACTGGGGAAGATTTACCAGAGAGTATGAAGAGGGAGACCCCGAATTTTGGAAAGATTATGAAAGAAAATTTTGGGAAGAGTATAACGCTAAAATTACTGCAGATGGAAAAAATGGAGAGTTTGACAAAGCAAAGGAACCAGAGGCTCAACCAAACTTATTTGTAAATGTTGATGAGAGTTTGTGCATAGGCTGCTGTAGCTGTGAAACAATAGCGCCAAATGTTTTTTCGATAAACAGAAGATCTAAAATGAATCCAAAGTCATCTGTAATTAATCAAAAGGGATCAGGAGTGAATAAAATAATGAATGCAGCTGAGACGTGTCCAACCAAAGCAATTATTGTAGAAAATAATGATACAAAGGAAAGATTATATCCATTCTAGCTATTCCGCTAGTTTTTTGTAAATTTCATTTAATTCTGAATCTGAGACATCTAGGGTAGAATTAAACAATCTATGTATTGGTCCACCAGAGTCATTTTCACTTCTTGGGACTAGGTGTACATGAACATGAGGAATCTCTTGACCCGCATCTTTTCCATTATGTATTGCAACTAAGGTTGCTCCAGTCAATTTGTCAACTTTAGAAATTAATTTATGAACGGATGAAAACAAATCAGAGTTTTCATCTTGAGACATGTCTTGAACTTTTTCATGATGATTTTTTGGGATTACTATGGTATGTCCTTTTGTTAAAGGAAAAGCATCCAAAAACGCAATAGAATGTTCTGTTTCAATTATCCTTTTGGCAGGAATCTCACCTTTAGATATCTTGCAAAAAATACAATCCATAATACCATACAAGGTGTTTTAGATATTTAATTCAGCTATTTATGGCTCAACAATTGTAGCCCAAGCAAGTCCTTCACCAAATTTTATAGTGGCTTTATCACCTTTTTGTAAACTACAATTATCAATGGTTTTTGGGATGTTGTCTTGTGTTTCTACATAACAAATCCCATTATCATTTGTTAAAATCTCTACTTCTTCGAATACATCATCTCTGATGAAATTCCAAAAGGGAAAAACTAGAGTAGATAAAACAATTCCTGCAACAATAAAGGCCCCACCAAATCCCAATGCAAGTTTTTGACTATGGTTGAGTTCCAAGTTACCAGGTACCGCCGTCTCCGGATGATGGATCAAGTTTTTTAGCCGGAACGTTACCATGAGCTTTTTTCAAGTGTCTTTTTAGTCGTTCTGGATCATGTAACTCAGTACCACATTCTTTACATTTCGTTTCATTATCGGAGTTTTCTTGCTTACGTTTGAAAAGACCCATACTAGATGAACCTTTAAAATATTTTATAAGCCATGCGGATTTGGTGGTATTTTGAAAATGCCATCTAAGACAATTTCATGAATTTAAGAGAATATGGTGTGGGTTATTCCAAACAGACTGATTTTCACCTCTGTAATTAGATGGAACAACATCCTGATGTGGGGTGGGGTGTTGTTGGTTGAGATCAGACACACCTGGTGTGGTGTTAGCTGCTAGTGACAGACAGTTCTGGTAGGTGTTGTAATGTGCAGC
>JAOTYR010000008.1 GCA_029861785.1 Candidatus Nitrosopumilus sp. | reverse complement strand
GTTTTTTCACTCAAATTCATGTTATTTGAAATTTTGACAATAAATGATGCAATGTCATATTGGTTTAGACTCAAACCAAGTTTTTTTATGAGGGTTCTCAAATCCCTTGATAAAATTCTGCGTTCTACATTTCCAGCCTCAGCAATGTCATCCAAAGTTCTTGGGATATTATTTTGTCTACATGACGCATATAAAGAAGCAGAAATTAATGAAGCCATTGTTCTTCCTCTAGTTAATTTTGCATTTACTGCTTTTCTGTAAATATAAGCTGCATTTTCAACTACATTATCCGGAACTCCTATCTTTGTTTTCATTCCATGTAACAAAGTGAATGCTTTACTTAACGAAGAAGTTTTCCTAGATTTGCTTCTTTGATCCCATGTACGAAGCCTATTAAATTCAAATTTTGTTTTACTTGATAAATTTTTTCCAGTAGAATCTTTGTTATTTCCAATCATTGTAGATAACCCTTTATCAAACATTGTTAATGTTGTAGCAGGACCTGTTCGTGCATTTTTCATAAAATCTTCTGAGCTATAACTTCGACTCTCATGTGAGGAATCATCTAAGTTTTGCACTAGGACAAGACCGCAACCCCCGCAAAATACTTCTCCTCTATCAGAATCTGTTATTACAGGGTAGGTTTTGCAAGTATCAAGTTGACACTTTACATCATAATCACTAGAATAATATGCTACCACTACTGTCTACTTTAAGCATTTATTACATAAAAGCAAAATGAAATAGGTAATTCTGAAATTAAAACAAAACTTTTGTGACATAAAATTCCTTAATTTTATTTTATAGTAAAACTTTGTTTTCTAACATATTACATTCTATTAAATGTTAAAAATAATTAAAAAATATTTTTTGATTTTATCTATTTTTTTATAGAATCAAGAGAATGTCCACGATTTACAATCATTTGAATAATTGCATCTATTGGATATTCAATGCCATGTTCTTCCTCAAAATGCATTCGTAATTTTTCAAGTAATTCAATGCTTTGTTCTCCTTCTAAAGAAAAATCACACTCAAACCCATATTCATCACAACGAAGTTTTAGAGTCATTAGAATAAAAACAAAATTGAGCATATAAAAATCCTAGGCATAAACTCCAAAATTATCATCATCTTAAAGGAAATAATTTGAGCATGTATTTTGGCCCTCTAAATCCTAAATATCAAATAATTTATTCTTGCTTACTATACCTGTGGATTCAAATTGATATCAAACTATGTTATACTATAAAAAATGAACATGTTAGAGGCAAAAAATGAAGGGTTTTGAGTTTGTTTTTTTAGCGATAGGATCTGTTTTAGGAGCATTTCTTAGATACAAAATTACAGAATCTCCATTACTATTCAACACCTTGCCAGTCAATGTTTTAATTGTTAACATTCTGGGGGCGTTTATTCTAGGAATTTTCATCATAATATCTGAACAGTGGAATCTTGATGGAAGATATTCTTTATTAGCAGCTGTTGGATTTTGTGGCTCACTTACAACAATGTCTTCCTTTGCTCTTGATTCTAGTAATCTTTTAGATAACCAGCATTATGCAGCATTAGCAGTTAATATAATAACAAACATTGGATTATCAATTGGTGCATTGATTGCAGGAAAATCTATAATGTCTGCCGTCGTAAACGGTTGATCAGTTATAGGGACTATATTGTTTGTAAACTTTGATCACGGATTCATGATACATTTTTTGAATATCATCTTCAGTTGATATTGCAAGTTGATTCACAAGATCAGTTGCAGTAATCATTCCCACCACTTTATCATTGTCGATAACTGGTAATTTTCTAATATCCCGTGTGTACATCAAATCTGCAGCCATTAGTACAGTTTCATCTAGACCAGTAGCAATTAGTGGAGAAGACATTATTTGTTTTACTGGAGTTGTTATTTGATAAGCATGTGCAACAATTTTTACAGCAAAATCTCTATCTGTTACAATCCCTACTGGAGTATTATTTTCCATTACAATTACTGCTCCAACTTTTGCATCTTCCATCATTTTGGCGGCCTCATTGACAGTGATAGTAGCATCAACAGATATTACAGATTTAGTCATGATGTCCTTTACAGTAATTCGTCTAGCATCTTTCTCCATTTCAACTAAATTCTATTTTGCAAGTATTAAAGAATCTTCGCATAATATCATTCTTGAAAATCAACCCACTAAATGTAATCTTAAAATTATTACTTTTGAAATTTTGAAAACTTCTTAAATTCTATTTTATTATTAAATATACATGAAAAAAATTAAAAAAATTCTAGTTCCTCTAGATGGTTCCAAGAACTCCATGAGGGGATTAGATGAAGGAATTTATCTTGCAAGACAATGTCATGCAACAATTACTGGTTTGTATGTTGTACCTTTAGCAAAGCCACAAACAAACTCTCAAATTTCATATGTCGAAAAATACCTACTAAAAAATGCTGCAAAATTTATGTCTAGAGCCAAAAAACATTCTGCACAAAATGGAATTGTTTTTAATGACAAAATAGTTTATGGTGATGAAGGTTCCAAAATTACTAATTTTGCAAGCGTTAAATCATATGATATCATAATAATGGGTTCACGAGGAATGAGCTCTCTCAAAGAGGCTTTTCTTGGAAGTACTTCAAATTATGTTTTACACAAATCCAAAATTCCAGTTTTAATAGTAAAATAACTAAATATTCTTCAAAATAGTTTCGTGATATGAAAATGAGGATCTTCTTTATTAGAATATAGTCTAGATTAACAATATGGCTCATACTTTTGTAAAAGATGTTATGATAAGCGAGGTTTCTACTTTAGATTCTTCTGCAATGATTAAGGATGCAGCAAAATTAATGGATGATAAAAATATTGGATGCATCATTCTAAAAAATGGAGAAATACCAGTAGGAATTATAACTGAAAGAGACTTTGTAAGAAGGATAGCTTCTACAGAAAAACCATTAACCTCTTCACTTACAGAAGTAATGTCCTCGCCTTTGATCTCAATTGATCCTAATGTAACAATATGGGAAGCAGCTGAAGAAATGAAAGTAAATAATATACACAAATTACCAGTTTTACAGAACAACAAAGTTATTGGAATGATAACTACAACTGATCTAGTTGAAGTCTGCAGTGTTGGCTCTGATTCGGAAATGAGAAGAATTTGTGATCAGATACTCACCAGAATGCAAAAAGAACAGTGAAAAAATTTGGTTTATTCTTATCAAGTAATTATATTTCAAACAATTTCCTTTGTACAAGGAACATATTGGTCACAATCAATTGGTGATAAAGGAATTTTATACAAAGCTACAAAAGATCCTTATTCTAAACTTATAGTCCAATCTTCCACCGGTTCTAAAAAACTATTTCATGTTCCAAAAGATAGAACAGTTATTGTCAATAGAGATACTGTTCATTTCCTTGGAGAGATGGCATAGATTATCTAACAATCAAAACAGGACATTTTGCATTCTCAGAGATTTTTCTGCTTACACTTCCAAGAGTCTTTAATTTCCCTAATCCATGAAGACCGTGACTTCCAATAATTATTAAGGTAATTTTTTTCTTAGTAGCAAAATCTAGGATTTTACTTGCAATATCACCTTCTTCAATTCTAAATGAGGCTGTAATCCCCCTTAATTCACATTTTTTTACTGCATTCTTCATCATTTTTTCTGTTTCTTTTCTAACTGATTTTGACCACTTTTTAATTGCAATCTTTTCTTCTTTTGATTTTATTAAACTATGAAGTAATCCTGGAGGAGAAATATATCCCATATTAACAATCGAAATTAATAAAATTTCAGAATCAAGATTATGTGCAAGCTCAGTTGCTCTTGTTAATGCCTTTACGGAATACTTTGAGCCATCGTAGGGAACTAGAATTTTGGTTAACATTTTTGAGAACATTTTATCACTACTTTACTACTAACACTGGTACTTTTGATTTATGAACAACAGAGTTAGCAACACTTCCCAAAAAAGCTTCTTTTAATCCACTTTGACCTCGGGATCCAATTATAATAATATCAAATTTTTCAGCCTTTGACATTTCATCAATTTCTACAGTTGGACTTCCAAAAATAATTTTAGATTTGAAAACAATTCCATTTCGGGCACATCTATTTTTTGCTCCATCCATGAATTTTTTAGCTTCTTTGGTAAGATGAATTTGAAATGGCATAATAGCATCAGCTAAATTTCTTGGATAAATTGGTATTACATACAAACCAGTAATTGTTGCATGACATTGTCTTGCAAGATAAATTCCTTCATCTAATCCCCTCATGGAGTTCTTGGAACCATCTAGAGGAACTAGAATTTTTTTAATTTTTTTCCTTATCATTTCTATTAGCCATTACATTAGTGATTTATTACTAAATCAAGATTATCAATTATAAGAATTAACTGTAATATACGATCAATATATTTTTCATTTGAATATTAAGAGTTTAGTTTAATATCAGTAATTTGGATATTTTTTGTATGCGAAAATCGTTATACATGAACATTCTTGTCCCGTTAGATGGCTCTGAAAATTCTCAAAAAGCACTTCTGCAGGCATGTGATCTTGCTAAAAATCATCAAGGTCATTTGGTTCTAGTTTATGTTGTTGACAAGCCGCTTTCACTTAACTTGTTAGATAGAAAAGAATACCTTGGAATTCTTAGAAAATTTGGCAATAAGGTTCTAATCAAAGGAAAAGAAATTGCCAAAAATCAAGGAGTTGATGTGACTACGATAATAAAAGAGGGAAACATATCTAATGAGATAGTCAAACTTGCAAGAAATAAAAAATGTAATCTAATTATAGTTGGAAGTAAAGGGCTTGGAAAAACAGCTCGATTCTTTCTTGGAAGTGTTTCAAGTAAATTAGCAAATAATTCACCTTGTTCTATACTAATTGTAAAATAATTTAAGCTTCAGCAATAGCTTTTACAATATCTGCTTTTGTAATAATTCCTACAAGTTTTGAATTTTTTACTACTGGTAATCCACTAATGCCATTTCTTATCATTAATAATACAGCTATTGCGACATCTTCATCTGCTTTTACAATAATTGGATTAGATGCCATGATATCTACTGCTTTGAAATGAAGCAAATGACTCATTTGGTTTACTTGAAATTCACTAAGATCTTTTTTAGTTCTATAGTTTTCAATTTCTATTGGATCTGCCGATTGGATAATCCAGTGAGGCAATTTTGCTGGAACAAAATCTCTATACGTGATTATTCCAACCGGAATATTATTACGTTGAATTATTATTCGCGAAATTTTGTTGTGAATTAACAAACTTTCTACGTAAAGCAACGAATCTCCGGGCATAGCAGTTACTACCTTTCTTGTCATAATCTTTGAAATTGTGAGAGGATTTACAGCATGGGTTAGAAAAATTGAGGCAAGATCTGTTTTTGTTACTAGACCTTCTAAAATCCCATTTTTTCCTAAAACGATAACTGAACTAATACGATGCCTTTTCATTATTTTGGCACAATCATAAACCGAAGCAGTTTTCTTTACGATAAATAATTTTTTAGACATAAATCCTGATACCCTAACAGATTTGATTGGCTTGTCACCTAAAGCATAGATCGTTTTTGCAATATCTTTTTCAGTAATAATTCCTACTGGACACTTTTTAGAGTTTATTACGACTAGTCGTTTTAAGTTATGCCTAAGTAAGATTTCTCTTGCATCAAGCAAACTAGTATTTGGTGTAATTGTAATTGTTCTTTTAATTATTAGCTGATTTAAGTCCACATTTTTTAATAACAACAAACTACCTCAGATTTTAGTGGTTAAATATATGAACTCTAATATCACGCATGAAAATCAAATTTGAAAATCTAGGTTTTCTTTTAATTTAAAAAAGGGTAATTTATCATTAAAGAAGATGATTACTGATACAATTTATGAGCATCTAAAGGATATTCAAGCTACCAAAATAAAGAACATTATATCAACAGCCACAATTATTGAACCAACTGAAACTTTATCTTCAGTCATCAACAAAATTATTCGAAATAAGTCATATGATGTATTTTGCATTAATGGCAAAACCACCCTTTCAACAAACATCCTTTCTTTACTTAATGCTAAAAATATCACAACTATGAAAGTAGAGCCATTTCTTTCCACAATTCCATATGTAACACCCAATGATTCTATCCAAAAAGCATCTCATATCATGACTCACTATAGAACTCGAGAAGTTCCTGTTGTTAGCAAAAATAAAATTATTGGTGTTGTTACTGCAAAACAGATAATCAAGTTACTTTCCTCAAAGGATAACAAATGG
The DNA here is from genome assembly GCA_029861785.1 of Candidatus Nitrosopumilus sp. Lineage (GTDB taxonomy): Archaea > Thermoproteota > Nitrososphaeria > Nitrososphaerales > Nitrosopumilaceae > Nitrosomaritimum. The sequence goes on along the minus strand of JAOTYR010000008.1, from coordinate 21,975 downwards.
ATAAAAGCTAATCTGATTTATACACAAAATCCAATTACAGTATCCACAGATGAGTCATTAAGTAGCGCAAAACGAATAATGACTAATAAAAAAATAGATCACCTTCCTGTAATCAATAAAGAAAAAATTCAACAAGTTCTGACCTCAGCTCACCTAATTGAAGCTATAATTCCAAAGGAAAGCTTAGGCCGTTTCTCTAGAGGAGCAAATCGAGTCCATAAATTAGAATCCAAAATTGGAAATATTGGAAGCACAAGGATTCCTCAATGCTCCCCAAATGATAATTTAAATCAAATTTTAAAATCTATGCTAAAAACTGATACAACATGTTGTTTAGTCAGCCTTTGGGATAACCTACAAGGCATAATCACATTCCGAGATATACTTGGCCTCCTAGCCTCCAAAATAGAGACACAGATACCATTATTCATAGTTGGAATGCCAGAAGATCAACAAGATATTAAACTGATTAGTTCTAAATTTGAAAAAACTCTCAAAAGATTACAACAAACCTATTCTGAAATTCATGAAGCAAGAGTATCAATTAAAAAACAAAGAACTGGTGGAAAGAAAGAAGGAAAGTTTGAGGTAACAATTATGATTTCTACATCACATCATGCACCATTAATTTACAAATCTATAGGCTTTGATCTGAGTGAAGTGCTAGAAGATCTCAGCCAAAAACTTCTAAGAAATCTATCAAAACGAGCAAAACAAAGATCCAAGACTAGTATTAGAAAAATGGGATTGCCTATATTCTAATTATGCAAATTAGTAAAACATCACCTAAAGAAAATACCTTACTAGTAGGATTCCCAAGTAATGGTCTTGTAGGCACTTTTACAATTTCATATTTAGTTCATTATTTAGAAATGAAATTAATTGGAGAAATTGAACATCCAGATCTACCACCTACCTTATTTGTTGAAGATGGAGAAATACTCCCACCAATACGAATCTATAAGAAAAATAATCTTTTTGTTGTATTGTCTGATCTTCCATTTGATCCATTTGTTGCATATGACTTTGCAGAATCAATATTAGATTATTGCAAAAAAAATCAAATCAAAAAAATTATCATAATTAGTGGAATGGAAACAATAAACAGAAACCCTAAACCCCCAAAAATATTTGGTCTAGTTACACATCAATCATTGGAAAAACTCCTTTATGATTACGGAGTTCCCAAATTTTTATCAGGTTCAATTTTTGGAACAGACGCTGCAATGATTACAGCCTTTAGAAAATCTAAAATTCCAGCTTTAATCCTATATGCAGAATGTCATCCTTTTTTCCCCGATCCTGAAGCTTCAATTGTTGCAATTACGACTCTAGCTAGAGTTTTAGAGATCAAAGTTGATACAAATGATATACAAAAACGGATTGAATGGTTAAGAATTCAGCATAGAAATTTAATGGAAGAAACCATTCGCTCTCTACAACAACAGCAACAAGAAAAAAAACCAGGGAAGGCCCCACAAATTTACAGGTGATTTTATGGTTACAAACAAAAATGAATTTAAAATTAGAATTTTTCCTCCAACAATTAGCTCACTACTAAATGATGATATTGATCATCAAATTCTCTCACCTTTATCTTGTTTAAGAGAATTTGAAACAAATTGGTTGTTAGAGTTTGATCTCCCCCTTGTAAATAAAAAAGATATTAAAATAACTTTTGATGAAAATATGATTTCTGTTGAAGCAAAACTAAAAGAAACTTATGCAGAGGAAAAATTAGGCGTTACAACAAAATTTGAATATTTTAAAAAAACTCTCTTTCTTCCAGGAAAAATTAATAGCAAAAAGGCCTCTGCTAAATTTACCAAAGGCAGATTAATTATTACAATTCCAAAGATGATTTCAGGTCAAAAAATCAAAATTGAATAACTACTTGAAAAATTGATCAATTTGGTCTCTATACTTTACAGTAATTTTTCCAAATTCAGTGAAATCTTCTGCAGTAGGATATTTCAATCTCATAGCATATTGATTCATAAAAACTGATACAGCACTACCTACAATTAGATTGTAACAAGCATCAGCAAGATTTTTTGAATAAGGAAATGCAACTTTGATAAATGGTAAATAGGCTTCAGTTTGGGAAATCATTAATTTTATCTGCTTTTCAACATAATCTTGAACGTCTTCTGGAATTGGCATATTATAACTAATATTACGTCCTCATAAATAAGCACTTTTTTAAACTAATCTTAGGAGATAATCTGTTCTAGATATCTTTCCTTGCCCTTTCTACTCCTAGGAAGACACCGTAACTGCCTATTACAACATGGACAAGTAATCCCCTCATAATCTACAAAAACTTCACAGTGATTACACCTTTTCTGTCCAGCTGCATATCTTCCTATTCGTGATGGTTTTTGAGCCTTGTAATTCTTACATTTTCCAATACAATAGGTCATTATTTTCTAAATAATATTTCTAGATTGATAATATTATACTGTAAATTCTAATATCAAGATTGATAATTAGCTAGTCTAATAAATAATAAAATTTTTCACAAAGTAAAAATTAAAAGAACAAAAATTAAAATTCCTTCAATTTGAATTAATAATGGAGTAAAACATTGGCAGATCTTGATAGAAAAGTATTTGGACAAATTACCACAAAAGAAATCATAGGTGCTTTTCCTCCAGCAATACCTGATACTAAAATTCTACTTGATGAAGAATTACAAAATTTAATTAGTAATATTAAATCACAAAACAAAGAATCATTACAAAAATTATTAGACGATCAAAAGATTGCAGAAAAACATGTTAACAGTAGACCAGGCGCTATGGCTCTAGCACAAGATAAAATTCAATTATTTACAGAATACAGCCAGAAATACATCCAAATCATAAACAAAAAACTGAAATCCTAAACATTAATTTTAAAAAATTTGATCAGGAATTATTCTTTTTGAGTATCCGCTGGAGGTTTTTGGACAAAACCACCTTCTTTAGGTTCCGGAGGAGGAATTTTCTTTGATCTTCCTAAACCAATCGTAGTAATTATTACTGAAGACAAAATAATAAAGAAAATTATTTGTGGATAAACTTCTGCATTTGGCAATCCTAATGTTAAGGGAAATGTAGCCAATACTGCAGCAGCCAAACCCCTTGGAATCATTGAATAGGTAACCTTTCTATCCAATAATGAAAATCTTTTTGTTAAAGTGATTTTAGCCACAATAATTCTTCCAAAATAAATTATTATTGTAATCCCAATTCCAAGTATTACATATTCAAATTGTCCTATACTTGCCATCAATCCTACAAATACAAAAAAGAAAACCCTTACCAAAAATGTTAACTGGTTATGAGTAGGATCATCAAGTTCTATCCTTGGAAGTTTGAATTTTAGAATTCTTGCAAAATGACTTTTATTTCCTAGCATTAACCCAAATACTAGTGCTGTAAGGGCTCCTGATTCTCCAAAGGAATTTGCCAAAAAGAATAGAACAAACAAAATTCCCAATGTGAGCATATAGGCATGTTGAACATTACCAAGCTTAGTTGAGACATACATCCATGGAATCCCTACCCCAAAACCGAGAACTAGACCCACAACTATTGCTCTTCCTAGTGTTTCTTGTAAAACCGATATGTCCAATTGACCCACAAGGATTGCTCCAAATAGGATAAATGCAATAATTGTAGATAAGATATCAGTTAATGCTGACTCAAAACTAAGCATGTTTTTCGTTTCTTCAGAAATCCTAATGTTTCTAACAAGACCAAACACAATTGCTGAACTACTCCCGCCAACAATAGAACCAAGTAAAATACTTTCTAACCAAGACCAATCAAGAACATAATGTACAGATATTGTAACAATCACGACTGATAAAATAAACCCAAGAATTGCTAAGGTAAAAGAAAAATGTGCTGTTCTTACAATTTGTTTTAGATCTAAGTTTAGTCCACCATCAAACATGATAATGATAAGAGCAAGTGCAGCAAAATATGGAACAATTTGAATAACTGCTTCAGGTTGAATAATTCCAAGAATTGGTCCTATTACTACACCAAGTATCATCAAAAATGCAACATCAGGAATTCCTGTCTTTTTAAAAAAGGCCTCACCGGCTACTCCAAGAAATATTACGACTCCTGCAGCAAGTAATAATACATGAGCTGAAGCAATAGGCCCATCTTGACTTAATGTATCAACAAAGTTCTGAAATTCATTTATTTTATTTAGAATAAAACTTGTATCAAAACTACTAAGAGAAGGTATATCACCAATCTGTCCTCTAACTAGTTCCAATACTCCAAAAAAAACTGGATTCATGTATTATTGATTTTAATTAAGAGGTATTAAAAGGCAAATTATTCAAGATAAATTGATTAATGGCTTATGGGATGATATTTGAAAATTTTTTTAGAATATATTAAATCTCTCTCTCAATATCTATATTGTAATGAGTGCAACTGGAGAACTTCGGGCTGATCATGATCAAGTTCGCCGTCTGCAAAAAATAATCGAAAAATGCGCTGAAAAGATAACTAGAGGGTCAAACATTCCATTTTCTGATATTGAAAAAATAACAATCATTATCTATGAATTTGTAGACACAATACACCATTCTAGGGAAGAAAATTCTTACTTTCCTTGTGTAGCAAGTTATGATACGTTAAAAGAAGAAATCCGAGCATTTATGATTGAACATGAATTTGGAAGAAATATCGCAAGAGAAATTACAAAACATTTGCAAAGATGGAAAAAAGGAGAGGAAGCAAGAGAACCAGTGTCGCGATTCTTGAGAACCTATTCAGTATATCTTTTTGATCACCTAAACAAAGAAAACAAATTTTTTGATCAAGCAGAAGCAGATGTTCTATCAAAAGAAGAAGAAACTGAGATGTATGAGCAATACCGATCAATAACGGCAATTACAAAAAAGAAAGAAGACATGATAAAGGAAATAGATTTTTTGGAAAATCAACCTTGGTTTCAAATTTAACGTAAACTCTTTATGTCCTCTTTTGTACATTTATTCATATGAAACCATTTGTTCTTTGGATGACTGGTCTTCCGTGTTCTGGAAAAACCACAATCGTTAAAGATTTGCAAAATGACATTCCAAACTTGGCAATGCTTGATGGTGATGAACTAAGAGAATGGTTCTCACCTAAAGACTTTTCAAAGGAGGGTAGAGATGAGCATAACAAAAAAGTTGCTCACTTGGCTAAACTTTTACTAAAACATGGAGTTCCAAGTGCAGTTTCTCTGGTATCACCATATCTTGAGAATAGAGAAAATGCAAGAAAAATCATAGATGCAGGAGATCAATTTGCAGAATGTTATGTGAAATGTTCTCTAGCAAAATGCGAAGAAAGAGATGTCAAAGGCATGTATGCCAAGGCTAGGAAAGGGGAGATTAAGGGATTCACTGGAATTGATGATCCCTATGAAGAACCAGGAAAAGCAGACCTTATAGTTGATACGGAAAATGAACTTCTTTCAGAGAGTGCAAACAAAGTCAAGGAATTCCTTAAAGGAAGAAACTTATTCTAATTTTTTAAATTTTTCCAGAATTTTATTATGAACTAAACCATTTGTAACTAGAATCCCATTTTGATGATTTACAATTTTATTATTATAGGTTATGTCATTACCTAACATATCTGTCATTTTTCCACCAGCTTCTGAAATTATGCAATAGGATGCAGCAGAATCCCATTCTTTCATTTTATTTGTTGTTGTGATGTATGCTTCAGCTTCACCTGAACTAATTTTTCCCACCTTTAATGAACTTCCAATACTAGTAAATTTTTTTATTCCTAATTTTTCTATAAACATTTTTTCTTTATCTGAAAGATGATGTCTTGAACCAACCACTCTGCATTGTGTCAGATCTGACATTTCAGTCACAGAAATTTTTCTCCAACCATTCTCTGAGTATCTAAAGGCTCCTCCTCCTTTCTGAGCAGCAAAAATAGTTTGCTCCGTTGGCCAACCAATTACTCCCAAAATTGGTTCTTTGTTTTTAACCAAAGCAATCATCACAGTAAATTCTCCAGTTTTATCAATAAAATCAGAAGTTCCATCAAGAGGATCTACAATCCAAAGTGTCTCCTGAGATAACCTACTTTGATCATCTTTATCTTCCTCAGATAAAATTTGGTGGTCTGTTTCAGATAAGATGCTCTTGATTATTTCATTACTTTTTAGGTCTGCTTCTGTAATGGGAGAATTATCTTGTTTAATTGAGGTCTCATATTTTTCTCCATAAATTTCTAAAATTGCGTGTCCTGCCTTAACTACTGACTCTAAAGCTAAATCCATCTCTGGAATTTTATTTGTAATGGGAATATTTTTCAATAATTGTTACCTACGTTGTAAGCTCAGGCTTTAAAGTCCATGCTACTCCAAGCATGATAAATGGAATCGACATTACTCCAATAATTGATAACATGGTATTAAGTTGAGAATCTGAAACTTGTGGATTATTGATAATCCAAGGTAATGGTAAAGTAATAACTACCCATATGATACCTAGTAAAATGATTAATTTTGCTTTTTTCTTCTTGTCAGTCATCATATTTTCTACATTTTGAGCAGTATTAAACTCATGGGAATTTATTTAGTTGATTGACCTCCGTCTACTGCAAGAACAGCTCCTGTGGTCCACGAGGAATCTTCTGATGCTAAAAATAAAATTGATTTTCCAACCTCTTCTGGTTGACCTATTCTACCTAATGGATGATCATTATCCATAAATTCTCTATCTTTTTCTGTTTGCAAAAATGGTTTTGTCATATCTGTATTCACCACGCCAGGACAAACACAATTTACCCGTATCTTATCTTTGGAATATTCTAATGCCCAACACTTTGTTAATACAATTAAAGCTGCTTTTGTTGCAGAATAAGCATCAGCATTGAATCCTTCATAAGCTTTCAGTCCCGCATCTGAGGAAACATTAATGATGGTACCTGAACTTTTTTGTAGATATGGCAATGCAAATTTTGTAAATCTGAATTGTCCACTAAGATTCACATCCAAAACATCATTCCACTCTAATTCTGAAATCTCATGTAATGGTTTAATTCTGGGAAAAATCCCTGCATTATTAACCAAGATATCCAATTTTCCAAATTCTTCAATTGTTTTTTCAATTACTTTTTTTACTTCTTCTTCTTTTCTAATATCTGCGGTTACTGGTATTGTATTAGAAAGTCGACTGGCAGCATCCTTTAGGTGTTGAGCATTTTTTGATGTGATTACTACTTTACATCCATTTTCAGAAAATATCTTGGCTGTTTCAAATCCGATACCTCTACTTCCACCAGTTATTATAGCAACTTTTCCATCTAATCTCAATATTTCATCCAGTAAAATTCGTAATTTATACGTCTTCAAAAATTTAGAAATTTTTATTCTTTTTTTAAAAAATATCTTAAAAACCACTCACTTTTTTCTAATAAAAAACATCTAGCAACTTTTTCATTCTTTTTTCTCACAAGATCTTATATCCCAAGATCTAAAATCTAATCTTAATAACTCAAAATCACATGTAATTTTTGGATATCGTACTCTTGATTTTTTTCCAGATATTCCTTTAGAATTCTATAACATCTACAAAACATTTAATGATAAATATTTCATAAAATATTAAAATTATCTAAAAATTTTCAATAAATAATAAATAGTTAAAATTACTATAATATTTAATGCCGAAGGACATAAATCCTATCGACTAAATTGGCGTGGCTCCGCAGAACGAAAAAGGCAATCAGGCATTAAATGATCTGACCACGAGAGGAAATCTTTCATAGTTTTGCAAAAAGTGGGGCACGCCTTCTAATTTCTATCAATATAGACAGATACACTCCCTTTTAGATTGCCATTTGGGTTTATCTGAATAGAAACTTCTTGTGGTTCTAGAACCGTCATTGATTTTTCTCCGTCATAATCCCAGGTATAATACTCTGAAATTCCTGTCTCATGTAATGTTCCATTTAGCTTAAAATTTTCAGAAAAAAGAATATCATCACCTTCTAACAATATGGTAAGATCTTGAGGACTATCACCATTAGGCACGAATCTAAAAATATAGTCACCTTTTTCAAATACAAATTCGCTAGAATAAACTCCCTCTTCGTATTTTTTTGGATCAGCTAGGGTTACATGAAAAGATGACTCCCTTGTATTTTCTGGTTGATTTGATTGAGAGCCAAGAGTAATAATTGCTATTATTATGATAATGATCGGAAGGATTACAAATTTTTTATTCATTTGGTAGTTTATACCTAATATTATAAAAATTGATTTCAAATTGTGCCTAAAATTTATTATAATATTTCAAAGAAAAATGGTTAGCAAAATTATATCTACAGTGAATCAATCTTTACACCTGAAATTAAGTAGTAACTTCATGATTTGCAATATTGACACAACTTCAAGATAAATGGTCCAAACAACCACAACCAGGAATAACCGAAAAAATTAATGATGTAATTAAACCTAAAGGCGCTCTTAAACCTCGAGTGCAAACTGCAATTAAAAAATTAAGCCTACAAATTTCCAAATTAGACAGTATGTTAACTAAACTAAAAGAACGTGATGCAAAAATTTTTCAAAGAATAGTTGAAGCAACACAGCAACACGACAGTCAGAAAAGCAAAGTTTTATCAAATGAATTAGCAGAAGTTAGAAAAGTTACCAAAATTTTAGGAAGCGCAAGAATAGCCCTAGAGCGAATCGAATTACGATTAACAACCTTCAATGACCTAGGAGATACAGTAGTCACAATAATGCCAACGATGGGCCTGATGAAAAATCTAAAATCATCATTAGGCAAAGTAATGCCTGGCGCAGAACAAGAGATTGGACAGATGGCAGACATGCTTGGTGGATTTATGACTGACAGTTTCGCAGGTGATGGAGCTTTTGGTATTGATGATTCAACAAATATGGAATCTGAGAAAATTCTCCAAGAGGCTGCAGCAGTCGCTGAAAACTCTACTGGAGACTTATTCCCATCAGTACCTTCATCAACCACACCAAGCACAACATCAACAAAGTTTCTTTAAAGCTCTAATTTTAAAATTAATTTTCTATAGACTCTCTTGTTTCTTTAATTTTTTTTACTCTATTTCCTTCATCATCTACTATCTTATCAATACCTGATAATTTATCCTTAAGATTATTAATCAGAGATCCTACTTCATTAGCTTCATTTTCTACCTCTTGCCTTTTACGAGTTAATTCTTGAATTCCTTTATTTTCTTCATTAATATAGACACTGACCTTTTCCAATTTTTCTTTTAAATTCTTAATATCAACAGATTCATCCTCGATATCTTTTTCCAAACTTGTTCGCTTATCTTTTAAATTTTTTATCATTAATCCAACATAATCAATTGCTTCATCTAGTTTTGCACGTTTATCCATGAGGTCTCCAATACCAATTTGGCTAGAGTTTTCTGAAAATGAGGATTCAACTTTTTCTTCTATTGATTCAACTTTGGTTTCTTCATTTGGTTTCTCTTCTACCATTTCTCCTCCCTCTTCCTTTTTGAATTTGTCAAACATTTTATAATTTAATGGAAAATATGAATAAAAAGTTATTATGCATTCTCAAAACTGACCTAGTGAATGATTTTTTGTTAATAAAAAAGGAAAATGGTGGTTTAAACCACCAAAATGGAATTTTTAATCTTTTGGTTACAATCAATAGAATTTCTTGATTCTGAGGTTGAATTTCCAAATTGAAGTTTGGGATCTAGATTTGACTCTGAATTCTTTAGATTTGAATTCGTAAATGCAACCGCAAATATGTCCTCCTCGTCTGATTTTACCATTTTACCAGAAAATATGACTCTATAAACCATATTCTCTTTGGAATGATCTTCAATCATTTCTGGCTGGGAACTATTAGATCTCCCAATCAATTCTAGTTCCAATTCCCCTTTGGATAGATTTAGAATTCCATTTACTGAAAACTTCCAAAACTTCTCTCCAACTTTGGAGGCTTTTCCATCAAAAAGGACTATTCCTGAATGATACGCTTTGGAACTTACAAAGGACCATCCTGAGACTCCTTCTTCAGAAAGAATTCTACTCATATCATCCTTAGTGGTGTCCTCAGGTAAAGCAAACTGCTTTACTTCCAGCTTTCCATTTACTAGTTTTTCAGTAACAATTGTTCCAAGTCTCTCTTGTTGAAAAATTTTTGCAGATTTTAACTCCTCTGGTAATACTAAATCAACTGGTTCCTCAATTTCTGCATAAGAGTAGGTAACTGCTAATTGTGCGGTTGCTAGCATAAACAAAATTGCTACCACTCTGATTGTTTTTCTAGGGTTTTTTTCCATTATCGGTAGATATCTCAAATGATAGTTTAGGAATGGTAATGAAACGTCCTGTTCCTTATATACAAAAAATTGAAAAAATATGTTAAAAAACTACCAAAATACCAGAAATTTAACAAAACATTGATCTTAGAATTTTTTCCAATAATTAACAAAATTTGTATCAAATTTTTAGACACAAAAAATATCCAAAACTTTCCTCCTCCAGCAAAAACTATCAAATTTACAGTTTTTTAAGATGAAAATGGTGTTCCGCTGTGTGTTCCGCTTTGAGGTTTCAGAATATTCCTCATAAACAAACTAATCATATACTAAGACATGTCAAAACAACAATACAGGTCCGAAATGGGCATAATGGGTGATATCCTTGATGTAACTGCCAATGGTGGTCGTGATGGAATCATCATATCTGCAATATCTCGCAAAGCCAACCTATCTCACTATGCAGTACTAGACAAATGTGAGAAATTGGTAGAAGCTGGCTTAGTTGAGTCTGTCAAAAACGATAGAAATAGAGTCTTTTTGATTACCGAAAAGGGACTTGAATTTTTCCAGGAATTCAAGAGATTCCAGGGACTCGTTGAGAGTATGAACCTCAGGTATTAACCATTGAATCCCCAAATCGTACTATTTCATAGAAAGGAATCTCTTGTAGAAGATGGAATGCTTTTTGTAAGGACTGAGGATATCCTCAATACAATGATTAAAACTCCCCTAATTCTTGCCAGCTTAGTCATTGTAGCGATAGGAATGCCAATTCAGGCCTCATTCAGCTCTACTAGATCTTTAGAACTAACCATGTATTCAGATGGTTCTACACACGTATCTACTCAGATAGATATCGACTCATTATCACCTGATTTCCAGTTTGAATTATTTGGTCCATCAGTTGATAATTTTGTTGCAGTAGGTGAGGATGGATATCTGTTATCTGCTGAAATAATCGAAAATACGGCAAGTATTGACACATTTGGTTCAGCGAACATTACAGTAAACTATGATATTCACGATTTAATTTCAAAGGAGGGAAGAGTTTGGACTTTTTCATTTGATTCCCCATCTGATTATACATTACTTATGCCATCAAACTCAATAATTGTTGGGATGAGTTCAATTCCAAAAAATATGGAAGTACTAGATGAGCAAACCAAACTAGAATTATCAAATGGTGAAACTGAGATAAATTACGTACTTGGTACCCCTCAAAACCCAATAGATAGTATTCCTCCAACCGATCCAACACCTCCTTCAGAAGACTATACCATTCCAATCATTTTTGGTGGATTAATTGCAGCGGGGATCGCAGGAGCATCCATTATCATAAAGAAAACCAAGCTAAAATCATTATCATCAACAATTCAAACAGAAGTTCTTTCTGAAAAACCAAACGAAGAACAATTTGTGGATCCACAAGCTGTCTTTGATTTTAGACCAGATATGCGCGAAGATGATAGAAAAATTGTTAAATTTATTTATGAAAATGGTGGCCAAGTCTTTGAAAGTGAATTAAGAAAAAAGTTTCTTCAACCCAGGACAACTATGTGGAGAGCTGTAAAACGCCTAGAAAGATTGGGAGTAATTGAAATTAATAAAAAAGATATGCAAAATCTTGTAAGCCTAAAGAAAGACTTGGAGGAAGAAGAATGAAGTCCATCTCAATTTTTGGATTCTTAATTTTAACAGTTAGTTTGGTTTTAGGAGGCTCAACAATTACAATTTTTGCCCAAGATAATCCTCCAATTTTACTAAAAATAGCTACAACTGCACAAGATAATATCCAAAGTCAAATCTCTAGTAATTCATCAGATGAAATAAAAAAATTATTTGAAGAGGGCCAACAAGGAGTGGTGGCCATAGATATTGCCCTCTCAAACGATGATTTGGAATCAGCCAAATCACATTTCCTATCTACAATGAAAATATTTACTCAAATATCTTTCCTATTAACTTCCTATCAAACTTCCTATCAGACTGATAATCAAAATTCTGTGACAGAAGTAAATACTAACCCACCTGCAACTAATACCTTAAATGATCTGATTAGATTGCAAGGCTACGTAGGCAGTCTAAAAACAATCGCTAAAAACCATAATTCAACACTAGTATTTTTACCACTTGATGAATTATTCGTTGTTGCAAAAACTCAAATTAATAAAAATCAATATGAACAAGCATCAGATACAATTCAAGAAATTAAAGATACTATAATAGATTTTAATGCAGAACTTCGGCAACAAGCTTCACAAAAGGAATTAGATCGTGCACAAGCTTTTGCCCAAAAATATCTTAAACAACTTGATCGATTAATTGAGCATGCCAAAAAAATTGAATTTTCTGAAGATATTATTGCAGAGCTAGAGACTGCAAGAGAAGGTCTTACTTTAGCAATATCTCCATCAGATATAATTAAGGAAATAAGAAATATAATGTTGCTACACTCACAATATGAAATATCAGAAAGTAAACTTCTACAATTAAGGATCATACAAGCAGAGGAAACAATTCTAGAAATATCCAACACCGACCGATTTACTCCAAATACCATAGAGGGAATGAATAAAAATATTGAAACCATTAAAGATCAAGTATCAAACAAAGAACTTGAAAGTGCAACTGAAATACTAAGGGCACTGGAAAGAATTTTGGAGAAAATCCAAATTAGCTACGAATCATCATAAACTTCATATACATTTTCTAAAACCATTTAATATGGCTTCTAAAGCAATTTCTGTTGGAGTAGGCATTCCCATGATAGTGGTAGGTGCTTTAATGACATGGTTGTGGGCTCCTTTAGAAGTTGATATGCAAAATATAGTAGAATTTGTGGGAAGCTTAATAGGAATTTTGGGGGTAGTATTTTTCATCTCTGGATTGTTCTATGCAAAAGAACCAGTAATGCATTAAAGCCCATTGAATAAATAATGAAAAAAAATACAACTATTACTTGAAAGTTAGATTATTTGAAATATTTACATCAGTTGAAGGAGAGGGAATTCTTTATGGCACAAAAACTCTCTTTGTACGATTAGCAGGATGTCCCTTTACTTGTTTTTATTGTGATACAAAAGAATCATTGCCACTTGATTCTGGATTAGAGTATGATATTCAAGATGCATATCAGTTAATCGATTCTAATCTCAAAAAACAGACATACAAGGTCAATTTTACAGGCGGAGATCCATTAATCCAACATGAAGCAGTTGCAAAGTTAGCCAAATATGTTCAAGATAAAAAAATTCCAACTTATCTAGAGTCATCTTGTTTTGACTTGGATAGATTTAATCATGTTTTACCATTTATTGACATTGTTAAAATTGAATTTAAAACAATAGATTCAGAATTTGTTGATTCTAAACATTATGAAAGGTTAATAGAAAATGCAATTAATTGTTTAAAATCTTCTATATCTACCAAAAAAACAACATACATCAAAGTTGTTGTTAGCTCTAAAACCCAATTGGAAGAGTTTACTACTTTGATTGCAACTATTTTCAATTCTGTTTCAAAAAACCAAATTGATGGATTCATTATACAACCCACCTATGGAATAGCAGAGCCATCTCTAGATTTACTTCTAAATCTATATGATATAGTATATCCATATTACACTGACGTCAAAGTTGTACCCCAACTACACAAGTTCATAGGTGCTCCATAATTTTACCCCCAGTGTAAATACTAGATTAGGTTCAAATACTAGAAAAATCATTTAATTATATCGAATGGATCAAGAACGAGTAAAAAAATTGGTTAGGGAGCTAATCATAGAAATTGGAGAAGATCCAACCCGCGAAGGACTCAAAGATACGCCAGAAAGAATTGGACGAATGTACCAAGAAATCTTTAATGGATACGAATCTGATTCTGAATTATCAATTCAGTTTTCTGAAGATTCTGATACAGTCGTCGCCCGTGATATTCAGTTTTATTCTATGTGTGAACATCACATGTTGCCATTCTTTGGAAAGATCCATATTGCATATTCCCCAAATGGCAGGGTTTTTGGAATATCAAAATTAATCAGATTAGTAGAAAAATATTCAAAACGATTACAAATTCAAGAAAGACTAACAAAGAATATTGCTGATGAATTATTTGCTCAAGGTGTCAAAGGAGTTGTAGTTATTGTTGACGCTGAACATCTTTGTATGAAAATGAGAGGAGTAAGGAACGACGCCACTTTGACTTCCTCTGCTTATAGAGGAATATATGAAAATAAAGAAGAAAAAGAAGGTATCATGACTGTTATCCGAAAAAATACCTCAAAACCTTCATTTTAGTATCTGAAAAATTAAATATTCAATATTTGAGATAACTTACATGGTTGCTCATGATAATATCCATATTCCCAAAGAATCATTCCCACACTGGATATGGTATGTCATAGAAGCTTCACTTGTAATCGTTTTGTCCTTTGCAATTTCTTTTAAGGTCGCACAATCTTTTGAAGTGTCTCCTGAAATAGGCAACTGGATTTTAGCAGGAACATTTGGTGCATGTTTTCTTGTGTGGTATATTATAGTAAGAGGTCTTATTCTCAAAAAGAAAATTCTAAAAAACAAATATTAAAATTAATTTTGATATTTTGTTTCATCTTTGATTTTAGATTTGACAAAAGCATTTTTTCTATTATTACATGACTCACAAACTCCACAGTGATATTTTCCACTAGAGTAACAGCTCCAAGTTTTAAAAATAGATTTCCCCAATATTTTGTAACCTACTCTAAGCAAATTACTCTTAGAAAGACCTTCTTTATATGGTGACCAAATTTCTATATTTTTTCTTAATCCAGAATTTATCCCATCGATTTCCCCCTGATTAAACGAAGATTCCAATTTTTTTGCAAAATTTGGTCTGCAATCAGGATAATTTTTGTCACCCGTATGAGCTCCATAGGCAACCAGAGTTGCATTTAGAGTAAAAGCCCATGCTGATGCGATTGAGAGAAAAACAGCATTTCTGATAGGAACAACAATAGAATAATCAAACCTACTTGGTATTTTTCTTTTTGAACTAGTTAAAACATTAGAATCCCCATACAACTCTTTCATAAAACCAATATCTACAACCTTATGTTGTTTTAGACCTAATTTTTTTGCAAAAGATTTTGCAGCAATAATTTCTTTATTTGCCTTTTGACCATATGAAAATGAAATTCCATAGAGGTCAAATTTTGATTTTAAATAGGAAGCTGCACAAACTGAATCTACCCCACCACTAAAAACTACAACAGCTCTTTTCATTAAATTATCACGAATTATTTTTTAATTGAAGCACCAACACTTGGTTTACAAATTACGATTTGACATTCTGTTTTAGCTGATTCAAATCCTTTAGTCATTGCTTTACTGATCTTTTTTAGATTATCAGAACTTTTTGAAAATGCAATAATTGAAGGCCCTGCCCCACTAATAGCAACCCCTAACGCCCCAGCTTTTAAGGCATTTTCTTTAACTTTTAAAAATCCAGGTATCATATGTTTTCTGGCAGGTTCTACGATCACATCTTTTACTGATTTTCCAATTAAAACAGGATCATTACCCATAAATCCAGCTACTATTGCTGCTGCATTTGAAAGATTTGTGACACTATCTGCAAAATTAATTTTTCTTGGAATTACACCCCTTGATACTTTGGTTTTCTTTTTTGGAACCTTTAATTTTGGAACTGCAATACACATTCTTAGATTAGTTGGAGGATCAATTTTTATCACATCTAATGGATTAGTTTTTACAATTACAAATCCTCCTAATACTGAAGCTGCAACATTATCATAATGAATTGTTCCAGCACTGGCTTTTTCACCTACTCCAGCAAATTCTACAAGCGAATTCCCATCCAAATTTAATCTGTAGAGTTTATCAAATGCTACAGCAGATGCTGCAGCAGAAGCAGCACTACTCCCCATTCCAAAACCAGCAGGAACATTTTTTTTAATATTTATTTCAATCCCATCTTTAGTTTTGAATTTTTTAATCATATTTTTTACAACCAAACCTGCAGTATTTTTATCAGGCTCGGTTGGGATCTCATCTCCTGTTACTATGTTTACTCCTCCTGTCTTCTTTTTTGTTAAAGTAATCTCATCATAAAACGCGTTAACTGCCAATCCAAATACATCAAAACCTGGACCTAAGTTCGCGGTAGATGATGGTGCTACCACAGTAATTTTTGATTTCATCTAATCTTCTATCTCCTCTCCCAAATTAAGAATTCTGCTTAGAGCTCCTTCCAAATTTACCAATCCCTCACCAGTTACATTAGAAATAGGAATTAATCCTTGAGCAAAACCACTAAGATTTAATCCTCGTAAAATATTGGTTGTCAATGTATAGGTTTCACCATCCGCATCTTTTGCTATTGCATTTTCTAAGGCTCTCATGTTACTGGACCACTGAATAATTTCTTTTAATTTTGAACCTATAACATCCGTTTTTGTAACTATGTTGATAGTTGACAAATTTAGACGTAATCTTATTGAGGTAGCAAGAAGAGCAATGGAAACAAAATTTACTGGTGTAGTAATTAAGGAACCATCAAACAAAAAAATACTAGTTTTTTCTTCTGAGGTTAGGTTTTCTACAATAAATCTACCACTAGTTCTGTATGCAAATAATTCTATTTGACCTGGTGTGTCCACTATTAAATAATCTGGATTTACTCTTTGAACCTCATTTCGTATGTCATCAATTTTAGAAGCAATTAGATCATTTGCCATTACTAGTGCTCCATTTGGTCCTAAATCATATTGCTTCATTACTGAAACAATATCAACATAATCTCTAACATCAATATCACACGTATACGGAAGATTCTCTACACCTGGATCCAAATTCAAAACTGCTGCAAATGCACTATTCTGTGTATAGTAATCGTACAATTTGGAGGTAAGTAGTGATTTTCCAGATCCTGCAGTCCCAGTTACAAAAATCGTTTTCAATATTGTCTAGATTCCATGTTTGGCTTATATTTCAAACTAGATACAGGCATAGAGAATTTCCAGTCATAAATTTGGGTCAACTTTCATATTTGAATTCATAAAAAAATTTTCAAATGAATTGGAGAATAATCATAATACCTGCTACCCTCATTCCAATTCTATTCATTGCTCTACAATTTGATATTAAAATTGAAGATGTTTTAGCTATTGGAATTTTTCCATTTATTTTGGCAGTAATTGCCATGATGATAAAATTAGGAATTCAAGGAATTAAATTTGCATACATTGCTCAAAAATATTTAGGAAAATTTGACTCATTTTGGAAATTAACTGGTGTACGAGTTGGTAGTGAATTTATCAAATTTACAACTCCAATGTTTGTAGGAGCTGAATTTATAATAATTTATTATCTACACAAAAAAGGAGTACCTCCTTCTAAATCTACTTGGATTGCAATAATGGATATAGTAACTGAGGTATTTGCTGCGGGTCTATTGTCAATTATGGCAGGAATTATTGCATTAATGAATGGTGCATATATTGTAGGAGTCATAATTCTTGGAACAAGTATTTTTGTTACAACATTATGGATGGTTTTATTCTTTTTATCATCGAAGAGAATTTTCCAACTTCCAAAAGTAATTTCTAGTTTAGTTAGAAAATTTGGAAAAGAAAAAGGTGAAAAAATAGTTGATAAAACAAATTCTTGGATGGAAGAAGTTTGTGTAATGAGCAAAAAAAACCTTAGGACTACTGAATCAAAAAAAATATTCACAGCAACATTCAGCATGTCTTTAATTTCTTGGTCATTTTATGGAATATCATTTATGATAATTGCTTTTGGAACAGGATATGTCATAGGAGTTTTTGATTCAATAATGGCAGTAATGGGTGCTAATGCCATTGGCAATTTGCCAATTACAGTGGGAGGTTCCGGACTAGCTGAATTTGGAATTGTTGCTTTCTTGGAGAATCAAAATCCATTTGATGTCCAAATTCAAGAAGGAAACTCAATATGGAATGCAGTAATTGGCTGGCGAATTGCTACTTACTATGTACCAATTGTAGTAACTTGGATCTTGTTAGTTAAATTAGCATTGAGTAAATATAATAAAACTGAACCCGTATAGAAACCACTTTATCTTTTAACAGAATTTTTGAATCATGAACTTTAACAATAAAACAGTACTAATTACCGGAGCATCCTCTGGTATAGGACGTGCAGCAGCTACTCAATTTGCCAAGAAAGGCGCGAACCTAATTTTGGTAGCTAGAAAAAAAGATAAACTAGAACAAGTAGCTAAAGATCTAAAAAAATTTAATGTTTCTACTCTTATATGTGATTGTGATGTTTCTGATAAATCTCAAGTAAAAAAAATGTCACAATTAGTTTTAGAAAAATATGAATCAATAGACATTCTTGTAAATAATGCAGGATTTGCAATCTATGGTTCTGTTTCTAGTTTGACTTCAGAAGAAATTGAATCACAGATTGCCACAAACTATCTAGGAATGGTATATTGTATCAAAAACTTTCTGCCATCAATGCTCAAAAAAAAATCTGGTCATATTGTTAATATAGCCTCTGTTGCAGGAAGTTTTGGATTACCCGGAATTGCATCATACTGTGCATCAAAATTTGCAATGCTGGGTTTTTCGGAGGGTCTCAAACATGAACTCAAGGGAACAGGAATTGGAGTAACTGTAGTGAGTCCAATAATGGTTCGTACAAATTTCTTTGATCATCCTTCTTTTAAAAAAATGCCAAAATATTCACCAACATCCCTTAGTGCAGAAACTGTTGCAAAGGCAATATTGAAAGCATCCAACTCTCCAAGATTAGAAATTATAGTTCCATCAATCGTACGGGTAGCAGTGTGGTTGAAAAGCACTTTTCCCTACCTGATTAATCCTATTTTAGGTTCTGCGTTTAAAAAACAATTAAAGAATACTGAAAAGAATTAGATTATTCTTCATCTACTTCTGCGGATTCACTAGATCCTACATCTAATAATTCTAATGATTTTAGATCAAATTGATATATTGCAGCCATTTCTATCTCTTTTTCTTTTTTGAGATATTCTGTAACTTTTTTGCTTAAAGGCGCCTTATGTTGGTCAAATGTAAATTCATAAACTACTCCTTTTTCTAAATCAGAAGATTTGATTTTTTTGGGTAAATCCATAGTTACAATATGTCTTCCGTCTTCAACAGGATCATATAGCTGAGTATCTATTTTGTTATCAGCATCATAAATCTCTAAAATGTATCCAGTTTTCTTTACCTCCTCAGGTTTCTTAAATTTTGCATTTTGAATTTCATCTGAGACCCAATCTGGAATTTCATCTTTCTTTTTTACCATAAATATCAGCTCTAGTTTAGTTCTTTGTCTTTTTTACTTTTTTGCCACCATTCTAGATAGTCATCTTGCTTGTCCTCTCTCGTTCTTTCCCTTTGATTTAATTTGTATCGAATATCTGATACTTGTTCTCTTGTGGCATAAAGTCCACATCTCTTACAAATGAAATGCTTTGTTGCAGAATCCATTTTCATTGGAAAATCTATTTCATCAAATAATTTGAATAAATCATCTCTACCTCTGTCTTCTTCAGGTGTGTCTTCTTCATACTTTGCTTGGATTTTCTTCTTCTCTCTTGCAGTACATTCAGGACAGTTAGGCACTGGATATCTGACTTAATTTTTTCCATAAAAGCGTTCCCACATAACTTTTGATCGATTTTCATAAGGTCTGACACGCGGATTTTATCGTCATCCCTTTCGGTCAGTTCGCCCATCGAACTCCCGCGTGCCAGATAGCTAAAAATCATTTAATTATCTTTTATCTTTTTTCTTCTAATATTTCAGCGGCAATCTTTGCAGTGTTTTCTGCTCCATTTGAAATAAAATTCTTTGAAAAATCTAACAAGTAATGCCTAAATTGTTCATAATTTTCTTTGATTGTTCTTATTCCCTTTATTACTTGATGGGTGTTATTAGCTAAAATTCCAAGATTTTTCTGTTCAGCCCATTTGATATTGTTTGTATGTTCATCATAAATTGGAATACCAATAATTGGCTTTGATTTTCCTCCAAGTATCTCACCCATAACAGTATGTGAACCGTTTACAACTGTATATTTACTTAAATTCAATACTACATGTTTCTCTTGTTCAGAAAGATAGCCCACATCAATTTGAATCCAATCAGTTTTTTTTTCAAAAGCTTCAGAAATACTAAATCTTTTTCCGTTTTTACCTAAAACAGAATCAATAGAAGAATCATTTTTGGCATGGGAAATTATTCTTTTTTCATTTTTCATCTCTTCTTGATGAAAAACCTCCTCATATCTTTCTCCTGTTCCATCATTAGTTGATTTATTTCCAGTCCTCATCCAATATCCAAACTCAGAATCCTGAATAATTTTTTCAAGATCAGAAGGAGCAGTAGTTTGAATACTTTCAGTACCTGTAAAATGACCTACATAGTGAACTTTTTCCTTAACTTCTTTTGTAAAATTCAAATTAAATTCACATAAAGTATATGGTGGAGGAGAATCAGCTACAATAATTTTACTAGCTTTTCCAATCTGTTTTGCAATAAAATAAAGTGAAGGATACAAAAATGATCTGGATTTATACAATTTTGGTTTAAATTGATTAGTAATGAAAAGACTTGGTATATTACGATTTTTTGCTAAAATATTTGAACCCATGTCACCGTCATTGATTACCAAATCGAATTTTTCCTTATTGTAGAGCTTTCTTTCCTCTCTCAAATAGTCAGTAATTTGATTTACAAGAGAAGGATTTTTTGAAATGGGCAATAAAAAATTTAACATTGATAAAAACATACTTGGACCAAATTTTCCATCAATTGGAGTGGGCATCAAAATATGGTGAATTTTATCTATTTGATTAGGAAATTTTTCTAATAATTTTTGATAAACATGATCTTTACTTGAAAAATGAGTCTCAAATTCTTCCTTCATTAATTCAGAAAATGTCTCATGAAATCTCATCATTCGCGAATAGTGACCACTTCCCCATGGGTAAATGAACTCGCCTATTTTGTGCATGTAAAGAAATCTATAGATGCTGTTTAAATTTTCAGTGATTTTCCTCTAAAGAATCTAATATATCATGCACGTTATTTGGTCCAATTAACACATTAACGGTTTTCTTGGTTCCAATAGCTTGTTTTACATTAGTACTTGATATTTTAGGTACTTCATTGGATTTCATCAGAATAATTTTGTTCATTTTTGGAATATGCTTTTCTAATCCTATTTCTTTGGCTTCTTTAAACAAATTGGTATCAACTCCGTTAAGTGGTAATATAGGAATTTTATCATTTTCAACAATCTTGTTTATTGAATTTTCAACAAAACCTTGAGAAAAAATTAAAGGAGACAACGCTAAAGAGACATTACTTAGTTTTTTTAATTTTGCCTCATGTAATAAAATTTCTGTTATTGAATTGACAAAAACTAGATAATTTTTTACTCCAATAGAATTTATCTTAATTTGAAAAAAATCCAATGAAATTTGTTCCTTTGCTAATCGTGGAATTATTTGATTAATTGTTTTTACTAAATTCATTATCTCAGAATTTTTTCTATAACAAATTATTATTTTTGAATTAAAGCCTTGTTTTATTGTTTCAAAACAAGAAACTGCAGATATTTCATCATAAACACAGCAAATT
>JAOTYR010000058.1 GCA_029861785.1 Candidatus Nitrosopumilus sp. | reverse complement strand
CTTTGTGCGGGGGTCGCCTAGCCCGGTATGGCGTAGGATTGCTAATCCTATGTCCTTCTGGACACGGGGGTTCAAATCCCCCTCCCCGCGCCATTAAAAAATTAAATTTAATAGGCCGTGCAATGTTAAGAAAACAATGGGACGAAGAAAAACACAGAAAATAATACGCAGTGGACCAAAAAATGCAACTACCGGAATGTGTCCTGAATGTATGACTATTGGTAAAATTTTCGTTCTTGGCCAACCTGGTCAAGAAAGAGGAAAATGTGAAAAGTGTAGACAAGAATTTGAATTATAGTTCAAAAAGCTAACCTACCCATCAACAAATTTACCCATAACTTTTTAAGACAAATTTTTGATGATAAGTAATTATGAGTTCTGATGCAGAAACAATCTATGAAAGGGTAGCAAAACTCGAAGATGAGATTGCTTTACTTCGAAGTGAAGTAGATATAATTAAAAGAGCACTAAGAAACAAAATTGCCCGACATGAAATTGACATGATAAAGAAAGGACAAGATATCGATTCAATCATTGATTAAATTTTGCCTTTATTTCTCTAATCAACTCTAATACAAAATCAACATCTTCTCCATTTGGATTAATCTCAAGATATTGATTTAGATATTTTAATGCAATACTATGGTTCAATAATTTTTCTTCCAATATTCCTTTGTCTCTGACATCTTCAGGTGATTCTGGTTCTATTGCCAAAGTCATGTTTACACATTTGAGGGCTTTTTCGTTAGCATATGATTGAAAATAAGAGTTTTTTAAATTACGAGCTAGTCTTACTAGGACTTGTTCGGATTTGATCTCATTAAGAAATTCTGACTCAAATTCTAACTGTCCATCAAAATTTCTATCCAGTATCTCTTGTAAATCATCAATGTCAAGTAATCTTCCATCATTGAATGGATCTAGTACCAAATCTTCCTCATGCTTTACTAAAACATGACTCGGAAATCCAACTATCTTTAAATCTAGATTAATAAATTTTCCAATTTCTACATATACAATTGACATTGTTATTGGAAGACCTGACTTTTTGTCAATAACCTCATTTAGAAAATTATTTTTTGGATTATAGTAATCATCTACATCTCCAAAAAATCCCATTTTGTTAAAAAGAAATTCGTTTAAAATTGAAACTAGGTAGGTTGGATTTTTAACATCACTTATTATATCTTTTAACACTCTTCCCATTTGATTAATTTTTTGAATATACTGTTCAATGTCCAAATCTGGATATTCTAAAATTTGGGCAAATTTGAGACATTTTTCAACAAGGTTGAAGTTGGGATTTGTTACAAAAGCAAGCCATTCTGCAACAAAGGGATCAAATTTTTCTTGCAATTATTGCTGTTGTATCCTATTGAAGTATAATTGTGAATCTTTTAACTCTAGTGTATCTGGAGGATCATCAATCAATGTTTTGAATGCTTTTTTGCCTAACTTCGTATATACTGATTCTGCAAAATTAGTGCCAAGGTTTTTTTGAGCTTGAAAAGAACCCAGATCGGTTCCCTTAAACACAGACAGATAATTTTTGAAATCAACATCATCTTTTAGAATATTTTTTATTGCAAAATTTGCCATTCCTTGGATGACAGTCATTGCAGAATATTGTTGCTGTCTTGGTTTTAACCATCTACCGTAAATATCAGATAATTGCGGAATCATCTCTGATAGTTTTGTGTCAATCTGCCCCTCTTTTGTTGCCATTTGATCAGATGGTAAAGTTCCAAGAATAAAGTTTTCAGGATTTAAAACAAAGAACAAGTTTGCTCTTTTTGCAATTGGAAATTCATCTGGGACTGACTCCAAATTCATGTAATCAAAAATCTTTGATAGAGTAGAGTCATCCAATTCTAAAATCACTTTTGCTAACTCTTCATAAATTTCATTTACTTTAACAACTGCCTCTCTGTTACTATTGTGTAGATTTTGCTGAATCGCATGAATAGATTCTTCTAAAAGAGTCATTTTGATTGCCCCATAGTAGCTTGATTTTATTACCTCATAGCCTGATTCAAAGGGAAAACCTTGATTGTAGAGTTTTATTTTTGGTAAAATTGAGAAAAATAGTTTGTTGAGATATACTGTATCATTCAGATAATCTCCAAAAGTGACAGAAATTTTAGAAATATAATTTTTAGCATAAGTTGAATATACTAAAAATTTAATTGTATCCTGTTTCATTAGGCTAGAAATTTTGCCTTTATCTTCTTTTGATATTGCTTCAACTAAAGAATCGACAAATTCTCTTGCATTTTGAGTTGTAAAAATTCGCTTTCCTTTTAATTTTTTTATTTCTGATAACTCTAAAAATTTTATTTGTGTTGTTTGTGGAACTTTCAATCCTGTAAAGCCATTAATTTCTTGTTTTACCCATGGAAATATTTTTGAGCTTTCATTTTCTAATGAATCAAAAGTTACATTAAATGAAGCGTCTTCATCAATTTTTGAGGCTAAATCTGAATTTTCTTTTTCTTCGTTGATTTCCACTGATAGCTGATCAATTAAAGCTTCGGCAAATTCATCATATTCGGTCATTTTAATTTGCTTCATTGAAACTACATTTAATATTATCTTGATTAATTTCTAAAAGAAACTATTAATGCAAAAATAAAATTAGAAAGACTAACAATTGAAAGAATTTAGCTTGGATTATCTTAGATGCATAAAGTGTGACTCTAAACTAGAACTAAACGTATTCAAAAAAAAAAGTGAAATTGAAGAAGGACTTCTCGAGTGTAGTAATTGTGACGCTCTTTATCCCATAATTGAAAAAATTCCTATACTTTGGAATGATTTCTCGAACTATATTACAAATAGACGATTACTTGGTGCAAGATTAGTAAATTCTGTATCTAGCCAAATGAAAATTTTTTTAAAAAATTCTATGAATAAAAATGGCAAAAATATTGAAGATCGAACAAAACTAGAAGAGCGTTGGACTTCTATTTACCAAAAAAGCACCAGATCTAGGTTTTATTCTACAATTAGAAAATCGTTACGAACACTTCCAAACTCAAAGATAGTTTTAGAATATGGTTGCTCTATTGGGAAAATGACTTCTTTTCTTGCAGATTCTAGTCAAATTGTATTTGGGGTTGATCGCTCATTTAGCGCAATTAAAGTCGCTACCAGAGAATACAAAGAAAATCTTGATTATTTTGTGGCAGATTCATTGTCGCCTATTTTTGGCAAGACTAAATTTGATTTGATTGTGGCTCTTAATATCTTAGATCTGGTAGAGCCCATGGATTTGTTAAGACAAATATCTGCTCAAATTCCTAGAGGATTTTTGTTAATATCTGATCCTTATGATAACGATAGGGGTAAAAATTCTGTAAAAAAACCCCTTGATGAGAATACCCTGAGGGAGAATTTAAAAAATTTAAAATTTAAAATAATTCAAAACACCAAAAACCCATCAAGCATTTCGTGGAATCTTAAACTAAATCCAAGAACTAAATTAAATTATAAAGTTGACTTGGTTGTAGCAAAAAAATAAAAACTTAAATTTTTAATTAATTACATACAGATGAAATAGCCTCACATTGAAAGTGGATAGGATCATCTACAAATTTTGAGCAATTTTTACATTTTAGCTGCTTTGGTTGATTGCATACTTCACAGTATTTTAAAACCGAAACGGTGTTACCACAATTTCGACATGAATCAATTCTCATCTTAAACAACTTTATGAATTTTTAATTATATTAATTAATAGAATATTAGGTGAACCTACATATTATACAAAAAGATTTTATAAAAAAAATAAATTTTTAAATTGGATCTTAAGACCAAAAACGATTAGTTGTTTGGTGACAGCTCCAATTAATTTTATTTTTCAAATATGGTATTTAGCGCATACTGATGATTGTTACTGATAATTTCTACGAGACCCTTTTAAACAAATTTTACGGATTTTTTTTGTAATATCACCACTAATAGGATTGTCATTCGTTTTTCTATTGGCTGGCATTGCGTCCTAGGATTGGGCACTTTTGCCCAATCTTTACAATTTAGGATCTACGAGAAGCATTTTCTCCTAATGTGAAATTAGAAGAATTTATGACCTTCTCATATACAATTTGAATAATTGAAAACCTCAAAAATTACATTAAAATTCGATTCTAGGATACTATTTCTTTTCTCTTTTTTCATAGGTTTGGTAGGAGTTAGTCTTTCAATGTGGGGTGCAAGTTGGGATATTACCTCTCATTTACTTAGGACTCCTGAGACATTTTTTACGCCATCTCACATTGTATTATATGCAGGCGTGGGAATAAGCATGGTTAGCGCACTAATTGGACTTACTCTGATTTTGGTCAAAAAAGAAGTTAGGGGAAAATCCTTTGTTTTTGGAACGAAACTGATCATCATCGGAGCGTTGATGCAAATAACTGCAGGTCCTGGAGACTTCTATTGGCATGAGCTATTTGGAATAGATGGTTTGCTTAGCCCAACTCATCTGACACTTGCAGTTGGAATAATAATAACTACAATAGGCTCTATAGTCGGATTTGCAAGAGTCTACTTTGAAATGAATAGAGAAAATAATTTTTTAAAAATGATTCTTCCAATCGCCTTTGGTATTTTTTGGTTCAGTATAATGTGGTTAATCTTTTTCTTTGTTTTGCCTATTTCTGAAGGAGATACACATAATTTTAATCCAAATCCATACGTGGCAATAGTACTTGGAGTTACACTTTTACCGTTTTCATTTTCATTAATTTTTTGGTTTACATCAAAATCTGTTAATAGATTTGGAGCAGCAAGTGCAGCTGCTCTAGTATTTCTCACAATGAACATAACTGCAAACATCATCACATCAGAAAAACTTTTTTTTTATCTTCCTTGGTTTGCAGCACCTCTAGTAAGTGCAGTACTGGCAGATTACATTCTAAATAGTAAAACGAAAATTGAATTCCTTCAAATTCATTCAAATAAAATTTCTGGATTTATTTTAGGTTCAATGTTTTTCATGTTTTGTTTTCCAATGTTGGCAATGACTTTTCTAGATTTTTATGTTTTTAATGATGTTTTTTCATATGATGTAATTCATTCCTCGCAAAACACAATTACAAGCATATGGTTGATGACCATTATTCCTGGGGCAATTTTTGGAATGATTGGAACAATTTTTGCACAAAAGAAATTTGCACATCTAATGTAAATAAAATCAAGGTATTTTTAGATAAAACACAATCTTGATGATATCAAAATCGAGAATCAATAGATTATATTTATCCAAAAAATAGGTATTGTAAATATGGTCTCAAATCAATCCTATCAGCAAAAATGTGATCTCCTAACCAAAGAGCCTGAAATTAGATTTGCAGGGTTTTTAGACTTTATGGGAAACCTCGTTGAAGGAAGATTTCGTGCAAATGTAACTCCACTCAAAAACGAAGATGAAAGAAAAAAGATGTTCATTGAGGCAGTTTTACGAATAAGAACAAGACAAGAGTTTGATGAAAACTTAGGACGTGTAGAATATGCCGCTGCTAGAAGGACAAATGTTGTGACTTTGACATTTTTAGTTGATGATATGGTTCTCTTCGTTTCTGCAGAGCCTGACGTGGATATTGACGTTACTGCCAGGAAAATTCTTAAACTCGTAGAATAATTACGAATTTACCCTCAACTGGCAAAAATTGGTGAAAATAATTTATAGTATTTGGCTTTTCTGCAATCAATGACATCAAATTTTACAACAAAATTGACCATTGTGGCAATGATTCCATTATTGATGGTATTTGTTTCTCCAAATATTATCTCAGAATCATTTGCAATTGACATGGTCACTTGTAAAGATGGCGATGTTCTAGTAAAAAAAACTCAGACTGGAAATCATGCTTGTCTGCATGAATCTTCTGCAAATAAAGTAGTTGCTCGAGGTTGGGGTACTATAGTCCAATCAAATGACAACGTAACTGTAGAAGAAGGTGTAGAAATAGCAGGTCCTGGTTCTTTGCTTGCATTATCCAGAGCAAACGTTCCTGCAACCATTCCAATGCATCAAGGATTCTACAACGGTGACTCAGTGTATTACATCATAACTGATTCAAGTGATCCTACACATGCAGAAGTCATCACCCAAAGCCAAGGATGGCAAGTAGAACTTGCACCATTGTTGGCAAATGCACCAGATGATGCACTCTCAAAAACATTCATGTTTACAAACGGAGTAACAGGTGATGGAGTTCATGGATTCCAAGGTGAGGTCTTTACCAGCACACCAGCACAGCCAGAAGTATACAGCGCACTAACTTCCCATGTACATGTTACATGGAATGATGGTGCAACTCCAAGAGTCTTGGATTCAGAGGAAACGATTATGGCAGCAGAGACTGCAGGTGATGTAACACTAGCTGATGTTCCAGTTGTTTTGAATATGCCACAAATCATTTGGCCAGATGGTCAGATGATGGTAAAAGAAGACAAGGCTTTAGCTGATGATACTCCATATGGTGGAGGACAAGTACTAGACATCGATACAGAAGAAATGACAGTAACCTTCATAGCTCACAGAGGTTGGGGTCCAGACGGTAGAACAATCTATTACATTGTAACTGATGCTACTCCAAGCGGTCCAGCAGGAATGATGGGAGTAACTGATGCACCAACATCAGCCAGTCTCATTGCAAACTCTGCAGCAGTAGATCTATTCCAATTTGGTAATGGAATTACAGGTCCTGGTCCTATGGGATTCCAGCCAGGAATTGCAGCAAGTGCACCAGGTGATTCAAACTATTCTCCAATGTGGAGAATTTTCATGATTGGCTGGGAAGATCCAAACTCTGCAGCAATACTTGAAACCAAAGCTGACATTGATGCATACCAAAAGGCAGGATTAATTTCTGTAGGTCTTGCAAGACCAATGGATTCAGATCATATTGTCAACTGTCCCTTCATTGATCCCTTCCAATAGGGAAATATTCTTTTTCTTTTTTGATTTAATTTTTTCAAAGAATTCTCCGTATAAAAAATCATAGAATCTCCTACTGAGTTAATTCAGAAGATTCAATTTGTTTTTCATATTCTTCAACTATTTCGAGAGCATTTTTAATAATGTCCTCAATAGTTTCAAATTCATGGTCCATTTTTTCAGATCACTTGTCGATGTTATTGTTGGTATAATTTAGTCGCAACACAGAATTATAATGGTAAAATTGGAATTTAATAAATTTCCCAAATTGATTTGGGAAACATTTGGCAGAAATCTTTTATCATTTCACTGAATATTGATGTAAGGTGCCTATGGGATTGGATCATATTCAAGTTGAAAGCCAAGTAGACAAAGTAGTCATGCCCGATAATCTCAAAGTTGGACTGATGGTTGCAGAACAACGAAAAAGATGTGCTTCCGGAGGCTGCGCTGAAGAATTTTATGGCCTTGGGTTTGGTCAATCTCCTTTTCATGTCCCACCTGTGCTATCAAAGGCGCTAGGTGAATTTGCAAACAAGGGGCATTACTCTGCAGCAGAGGGAATTCTTGAATTAAGAGAAGCGATAGCTGATTTTAACAAACTACATTTCAAATTAGATGTCGACCCATCACGGATAATTATTGGTCCTGGTACAAAAGATATCATCAATACTCTTTTTGGAATTATAAAGGGGGGTGTAATTCTGCCTTCTCCATCATGGATTGGCTATAGGCCACAAATTCATCTTTTAAACAAACACTTTCATACATTTTTCCTAAAACCAGAAAATGATTTTAAAATCAATCCTGAAGATTTTGAAGAATTTGTATCTAAATTGTCAGGCGACCAGCACATTTTGGTGTTAAACAATCCTCACAATCCGACTGGTGCTTTGTATTCAAAACAAGAGCTAGAAAATCTAGCAGATGTTTGCCGAAGAAACAATGTTTTGGTTTTATCTGATGAGATATACGCCCTTGACACGTATGATTTTTCACATTTTACTAGTATGGGCGAAATCTATCCTGAGGGGACATTTGTTACAAATGGTCTCTCAAAGGATCGATCAGCAGGT
>JAOTYR010000007.1 GCA_029861785.1 Candidatus Nitrosopumilus sp. | reverse complement strand
CCATGTCAGGGGATATAGATACTGTCTTTGAATTTTGCAATAGAGTTACAGGAGACGACAATCTTGGAGATGCTCAATATTCAAGTATATCATGTGATACCTTGACCATAATTGATCCTAATGACTGCGGAGGTTGTGGCCCTGGTGGTGAAGGGGGCGAAACAATAATTTTAATTGATGATTTATTGATTAGACCTTCAATATTCATGATTGTTCCATCTCCTTTTGGAGACACTGAAAATAATAAAGATTACACTGGTCTATGGGGAGTTAATGTGGCAAATCCAACTATTAAGGACATGGTCATCAGTAAAGTAACAATTGTAGTATACCCTCCTGGCGGAAATTCCCAAGACACAGTGTTTCAAGCAGAGGGGGTAAGTGATAATAAATGCAAAGTGGAAGATATTACGCCAAATAAGGGTACACAGCCTCAGGGGTATTGGTCATGTCCTAGAGATAATATATTGATGTGGCAAAGTTTTACTGACACTGTAACTGTTCCTGCAAATACCACCAAATCCTTTCTGGCAAGAGCCGAGCCTTATCAAATAAAAACTGCTGGAGATAATTTAGATGCGTTGATTGTTCAGGCCAATGTTTATACTGACTTTGGTTCCTTTGGAAAAACTGGATATCAATCTAGCATGTATGAACTTGATGCACCAATTGTAAATGTTTATCATGATAATTCTACTAATATTAATGATAGAGACAACTTCGTTAGTCATTTTAATGACATTACTGAAAACAGCACAGAAACCTTTGATATTGTTTTAGCCGATTTGGATGAAGAATCAGATACTGTGATTAACACTGGGGCAAAATTAATTATTAATATTCCAAGAGAATGGAATTTTACACAATTAAATAATTATGCCGGATTCGTTGATCCTCCTACAGTAACTGTTCACTCTGATAAGTCAACTCAGATAGTGGGAGTCACAAATGCGCCAATTGGTGATGGAGTAAACGATGCTAGGAAAATATCTTTTGATGCAAAAGCTCCTGATGTGAAGATTCAACGCCTGTATATCATGTATGTTCTTGCTGATGGTACAGTTACCAACACAAGCGGGGAATTAAAAACAATTGGCCCATTAAATGAAATGGTCTTAAATGTTGATCCATAATAAATTCTTTTTCAACTTGGTTTGTTGTTATATTAAATGATAGTTTCAGATAATCTTTAACTTGATCTTCTCTAAAGTATTTTTTAACTAAACCTTTTTATCAGAAAATTATTGGACGATTTGAAGTTTTTTTATTTATGTTCTCAATTTTATTCTGCCAGACAAATACAGAAATTTTTAGGATTTGGTATCTTGAACACTTAAAACAAAAACTATGTTATTACAATAGAAATTTTGATCTGGTAACTTTTGATAATCTTTACGAATTTGTACAAGATACAAGTTTGTAACTCAAAGAATCATGTCCAAATTATCCCGCAAAAAAGATTTGATCAATGCTGTGACCTGAAAATTTTGATGTTCAATTACCAAACAAATGTCTATCCAAATACAATACTACAAGTTCTAATTTCTTGGAATTGTAATGCTGGTGAGTTCACACGTTCCAAACATCTCCTAAATTTGTAGTGTTGATTGTACTCTTTTGCAAAAAATTTTATCTTCATATTGTGGCTGGCTCATGAAGTTCATGTAGTTCATTTTGCACAAAGACATCTATAATTCAATTATGAATTATGGTATTTCAATAATGACAAAATTACACACAAACAAAATGACCTCTAGAAGAGCAGTTGCTCCAGTTATAGCAACACTCTTGCTTGTCGCAATCGCCGTAGTCGGTGGAAGTATTATCTTTGTGTTCTCACAAGGATTCTTTAGTTCTGCTCAAATCAGCGGCTCTCCACAGATAGAATCAGTAAAGATTCTAGGATATGATGCAACAGATGGTGATAAGTTGGTATTCCACGATGGATTCCAAAGCACTACCGCAGACCTAACTGGAAATGCTACATCTGATGGCCTCAAAGCAACCGAATATGTTGGTGTCTACCTTAAAAACGACAGTGTAAACAAAATTACCTTTAGCGAAATTAGAGTCGCAGGTGACGTGTACACTTATGTAGACCTTGCAGGTGCCGCAATACCATCCTATACTACTGGATTAGGTACCTTAGGTGACCCAGAGTATACCATTGTCGCAATCGGTAATGGTATTGGTGAAGGTGAGACAATCGATTCAAGCGCTCCATCAATGGAACCTGGTCAACAAGCAACCCTGATCTTTGCACTTGAAAAAGATGTAAAGAGTGGAAGAGACATGCAATTCAAATTACAAACCGCAAGCGGTGCAGTATTTGTTGGAACTCTCAACTCAGGGCAACAGAGTGGTTAACCCCACCCCTTTTTTATTTATGATAAACAAATAATGGAAAAAAATGGAAAGAAAAATGGAAAGAAAAATGAAAGAAAAATCAAAAAAAACAATTGTATTACTACTTTCATTGACCTTGTTGTTGGCAGGCAACCTCCAAACTGCATCTGCTGCAAACCTTGATAATATTTCAGGTTATTCTATCTATCTTTCAATATCTCCCTCTACCATAGAAGAAGGAGCCAACATTCATCCATCCGGATATATCTATATTTTAAACAAAAACGGGATTCCAATAACTTCCAATAAGGATATCGAGATTACTTTATCCTCCGACAATTCCCAAATTGCATCTGTACCTGAAAAAATTATATTTAATGCAGACAGTACTTACTCTAAATTTAATATAGAGACAAAACAGTCAGGTACTACCACAATTGTTGCAGAATATGGGGATAAGATAGACTTTAAAGAAATTACAGTGGGAACTGGTGGAAACTTTTTACCTGATGATCTTGTTTTAGAATTAAATCTTCCAACATCTAAAATGCATGTAAATTCTGAAATGCCATTTTCGGTTTATTTAAGAACTTCTGAGGGTGATGTAATACGGGCTCCTTCTGACATTGAAATAACTCTTGAGTACGAAAAAACCCTGGCAACTCCAAGTTCTGAAAAATTAACAATAAAACAAGGAGAAAACTACGCATGGGGAACCATCAAAACATTTGAAAAAATCGGGAATACATTTCTTCGTGCTGCTCAGGACGAACTGCAACTTGATGCTGTAAAAAACATTAGCATATCCTCCACATTTCCTACCTCTCTTGACATTGAGCTATATCCAAGATTGATTCCCGCAGAAATTGATAGGACTGTTGATGTCTTTGTCAGCTTGCGAGATTCTTCTGGAAATCCCACCATAGCTCATCGTGATATTCCATTGCAGTTTTTCTCCGATGAGCAGGACTATGTAGGAGATGAGCTAGATGATACCATGAAGGAAACCAACATGGTGATCAAAAAAGGCCAGTTTGGGTACCATTTTCAGCAAGACATGGATTTGATAGGTCTTATTAAAAATAATATTATAATTGGTGTTAGTGCAGAAGGATATGGACTTGCTTCTAGCACCTTTTCTACAGTTGGAGAATCAATCAGTGTTGAAAATAAAAGAATAACTGATGTTGGAAAATTGAGTTCTGATAGGATCATTCGGGCAACTGATGATAAGGTAATTCAATTTTTTGGCCCAACAGAAATTCCAAGCAACTCTACTGCACTGTTTGCATATCAATTGACAATAGTAGAGTTTGATGAGGATGATCCCGAGGAAGTAGAAGAATACATACATGAAATAGAGAAGAAGTTTGGAGAGGATTATGAACGTGAAGGTGAAGTTGATACAAATACTGAAAGTGACCTCAGTGAAAAAGTACAAAAATTTACCATTGATTATTTAGAAGATGATGAGCTGTATCCAATCCAGGCAAATGATAACTATCAATCAGACGGTTTGATCAAACTACTAAATGTGGTAACCTCTAATGATGAAATTGCGACAGTCTCTGATCCTGGAAGAATAAAATCAAGTTATTCTTACGGAGTTGCACAAATCAGCACAACCCAAAAAAGTGGACCTTTGGGAATATCTGTTTCTGTAAAAGGTGTTGGCTCTGAAACTTTTCAAACAAAGGTTGTAAACTCCTTGGAACTCAAGAATATCTCCTTGTTTTCTCCAACTGGAAAAAACACTCTCTTGTTTGAGCGAGATGGCTCTTTTGACCTGTTTTTAGTGGCACTAGATTCTTCCAGCCGACCCAAAATACTGGACTTTGACGAAAAATTCCTAATTACCCCAACCAACAGTCTGATTGAAATTAAAAAGGGATCTACCTATTCTTTGGCAACTCTTCAGGGTGATTCATTTTCAATTGAAAATGGAGATATTGTTAAACTCAGTGTTTCCCCAATAGGCGAGGGCGCAAATTTGAAATTGTCTTCTTCTATGGAATTTGATTCCCAACTTTCATCAAAATTATCCCTCATGTTGCCAACAGAAAATGTCAATGTTGAAAATATAGGTACATCAAGCAAGGAAGGAATTGGCACTATCCAGTTAGTAGATCTCCAAGGAAATCCAATTCCTGCATCAAAGAGCATTAAAGTCAAGATTGCTTCAAGCAACAAGGGTGTCGCTCTTGTAGATGACAGTGTCACTATTGAACAGGGAAATTCCTTTGTGGAGTTTCCAATCGATGTTCCAGGAGGACAAGGATCCTCTACAATTTCAGTTAGTGCAAGAGGTTTGGTAAGTGGCGATGATACAGTATCTGCCAAATCAACTGCATCCTCCTTGAGTATTTTTACAAGTGGATTAGTTGAACCGATTCCATTAAACCAAGAAGTTTCAGTCAAATTATTTGTAGATGATGACCATCAAGATTCTGTTGCAGGAGCCAAAATTTTTATCATTCCAAATGAAAATGCGACTGTATCTACTGATTTAACTCGGACAGGCCCAGACGGAAGTGCTACGTTTGGGGTAACTGCATTGAGCGGCCCTGAAATATCAGTTGATTTTACTGTACAAGCTGAAGGGTACACTGATGGGGTTGATTCAATAGATATTCTAGTTGATTATGATCCCGCAAAGGATGGACCAATAGCTGAAGTTAACCTACCACAAGAGCTAGTCTATGTAATAATTGGTGGAATTGCAGTAGTAATAATTATTATAGTACTATTCCTTAAAAAATCAAAAGAACCTATAGAAGATGAGGAAGAGCCTTGGGAAGATGAAGACATTTAATTAAATTCATTTTTCTTCATATACTTGATGATTAAAGTTTGGTTGCGAGTAATTCGAATTAGGTTTCTCTTAGCTTCTGTAATTGCAGTATCAGTAGGCCTTGCAATTAATTGGAATCTAAATAACTCAATAGATGTTTTTGCAGCTTTAATGACATTTGTAGGTGTGGTTGCATTACATGCAAGTGTAGATTTGTTAAATGATTATTGGGACTATAAAAGAGGAATAGATACTCTTACAAAGAGAACGAAGATGAGTGGAGGTACAGGAGTTTTGCCTGAGGGGTTGCTAAAGCCATCAACTGTGTATCGAGTTGGAATTGCATTTTTGATTATTGGCGGCGTAATAGGTGCATATTTTGTAATTACCGACGGATTGGTAATAGCAATTATACTTGGATTTGCAATCTTTTCAATCTATTTTTATTCAACAAAAATTGTAGATTCTGGACTTGCGGAATTTTTTGTTGCACTAAAAGGAGCCATGATTGTCCTTGGAACATTTTTCATCCAATCAAATCAACTAACTGGAGAATCGGTATTAGGAGGAGTTGTAGTTGGAGTTTTATCGTCCCTTGTTTTGTTTATTGTGTCGTTTCCTGACTATGATGCAGACAAGTTAAAGGGAAGAAAGACTCTAGTAATTGCAGCAGGGAAGAAAAATGCAACTTACGTATTTTGGATATTCCCAATGATTTCCATTGGGGCAATCATTTCTGGCGTCTTGCTTGAATTATTCCCGATCTCATCGATGATTTCACTCATTC
Organism: Candidatus Nitrosopumilus sp.; assembly: GCA_029861785.1. Classification (GTDB taxonomy): domain Archaea; phylum Thermoproteota; class Nitrososphaeria; order Nitrososphaerales; family Nitrosopumilaceae; genus Nitrosomaritimum. The sequence goes on along the minus strand of JAOTYR010000007.1, from coordinate 22,797 downwards.
CCATCCCTCTGATAATCCTGGCAGGAAGGGGACTGCAGAAAAATTATGAAAATCAGGATTTATTGTTCCCTTCAATGTCCAAGACTTTGATGTTTAGCAGACTAACTGGTACATTATTTGTACTTGGAATCTTAATTGATTTGTAATTTTTCTTAATTGTACACATAAATTCAGTAATTTTTAAAAAAAGGTCATGATTACAGGTTTTGCAACAAAAGAGGGAACAGAACGTTTCACAAAAAGATCCATTGCTGATAAAACTAATTTTAAAAAATTTCATAATCTAATCTTTTCAAATGTTGGAATGGGGACTTATCTTGGAGATGCAGATGATAAAACAGACAAGGCAGTAAAAAATGCAGTAAAACAATCTATCTTATCTGGAGTTAATGTGATAGATACTGCAATTAACTATAGGGCCCAAAAAGCCGAACGTGCCGTTGGAGCAGCCATATCTGAATTAATTCAAGAAAAAAAAATCACACGCGACGAGATTTTTTTATGCACAAAAAATGGGTATCTCACAAATGATGCTGATGTAAAACAAGAGTTTTGGGAATATGTGAAAAATGAATATGCCCATAAAGGAGTTATTTGTGAGGGAGATGTTTCATCAGGATATCATTGCATGACTGTCTCATATCTTAGGGATCAGCTTGAGCGAAGCTTGAAGAATTTAGGCCTAAATTGTATCGATTTGCTATACTTGCACAATCCAGTTGAAGGACAAATTAAAGATGTGACGCGTGACCAATTTCTAAAAAACCTAAGGTCTGTTTTTGAATTATACGAGCAGAAAAGACAAGAAGAAAAAATAAAATTTTATGGCATGGCGACTTGGGAGTGCTTTAGAGTAGATAGTGATAGTCCTCAATTTCTATCTCTGCAGGACACAGTAAAGATGGCAGAAGAAGTGGGAGGAAAAAATCATGGATTTAGATTTATTCAATTACCATTTAATATGCATTATGACCAGGCATTGCTTACAAAGAATCAGATGTTTGATGAAACTAAAGTATCCATTTTAGAAGCAGCATCAAGATTAGGAATCGGTGTTTTTACCAGCGTTCCATTTATGCAGGGACGTCTTTTAGTACCTGGAGCTATGCCTGAATTCAATGACCTAAAACCATCACTTCGAGCTTTGCAATTTATCCGTTCTTCTCCAGGTGTATTAGCTCCGTTGGTTGGACAAAAATCTCAAGAACATATTTCTGAAAATCTCGAAATTATGAAGATCCCACCAATTACTGAAGAAGATTATATTTCTCTTGTAAAGAAACTCACAGCATAATTTCACAGAAAAACATCTCTTGTTTATCTTAGATAAAGCTACTAATAGGGAACTAAAACAGGTAACTCTAGAAATTTGTCAAGTAAGATATTTGATTATACAAAAATTTGTGATTCTGTAATAAAGATTGATCCTAAAATTAGATTTGCAGGCGTGATTAATGACCGTGGAAGATTAGTTGCAGGAGGAATGAAAAAAAATGTTGACCCTCTTGAAAGTGAAAAGGATGATGAGATGATATTCATGGAGCTTGCTCTACGTGTAAAAATGAGAAAAGAGTTTGATAAACAATTGGGACCTGTAACCTTTGCAATGGCATCACGTGAGCGAGCAATTGCAATTAGTGTTCTTTTGGGAGAAGATATCTTGTATGTTGTATCAGAACCTGATGCTGATTATGGAGTACTACCAAAGAAAATTTTAAAAATTATCCAATCTTAAAAACACATTCATTTTTCTTAATTACAATATTTTATGTAATATTAGAAAAGAATTCTTGTGACACTATTTTTTAAAAAGTAGGCTTGTTCTTAAGATTATCTGTAATACTGTATGACAAACATGATCTTAAGTTCCAAACTCTGTATTAAAAAAACATGACAATGGAGGAAACATTGATAGAAAATCTAGTTCTAGGTAATGATCATAAAGAATCTATGAAAAAAATTAATGAAAATTTAGTTCAATATGGGCTGACTCCAAATCAATCAAAGGTCTATCTCTATCTGACAAAGACGGGAGAAAAAACAGCCTCAGCAATTTCAAAAAACCTCAATATTCCAAGAACAGAATCATATCATTTGCTAAATTCTCTTGAACAAAAAGGAATCATTTTTTCGATATTTGGAAAACCAACAAAATTCAATTCGGTTTCAATCAATGATGCTTTAACTATAATAATTGATAATGAAAAAAAGAGACTTTTAGATCTAGAGCTAAAAAAAGAAAAAATTCTAACTCTCTGGGAAACTGTTCCAAAATATGTTGATGATTCTGAAAATGTTGATGGAAACAAATTTCAGATTCTTCAAGGAAGAAACTCAATCCTAGTAAAAATTGAACGTATGGTAAAAAGTGCAAAAATAGATGTGATGGTTCTAGGATCTGATAGTAATTTTATTAAATTCTATCACACTGAATTTGTTAATTTATTAAAAACGACCAAAGCTGAACTTCAAGTGCTCACAACTTATTCTAAAAAGGGCCAATTCGCTTTGGATGGAATACCTCTAAACACTATCAAAAAATTAGATGAAAATAATCGTCATAATTTTTCCTTTATAATTAAAGATGAAAATGAGGTCGTATTTTTCATAAACAGCGGAAGCTCAGAATTAATGGCAATATGGACTGATTCTAAATCTTTTGTTTCAACCTTAAAATCCTTATTTAAATTAATTTGGAGAAAATCTGCATTTGTTTTAGAAAAAGAAAACAAATTCACAAAAAATATGGCTGAAGACTATGAGCATAGGCTACGCGAAATTGAACAAGAAAAAGTAATTTTGGATTACCTGAAACAGAATTTGATGGTCAAGAAGGAAGAGAAAAATGACTAATCTTCTATCTACTAGCAATCAAGAGGAATTTGGATTAAACGTTTTGATAATTGATGACAATGAACAGATAACAAAAATGATTTCTTCATTTCTTGATATGAGTAATTATGAGTGTACGGTGGTAAATGATGGCAAGGAAGGATTAGATCTAATTAAAACTAATCAATATGACTCTATAATACTTGATCTTGCAATGCCTGAATTTGATGGATATGAGATCCTCGATGCACTTCAAAGGGAAAATCCTTCATATCTATCAAAAATTATAGTTTTGACTGCATCAAATGTTCCAATTGAAAACATTCAAAAATTTAAAGAATTGGGTATTTCCTCATGTCTGCAAAAACCTGTAGATATCGACCAACTACTCTCAAAGATTATCGATTCATCGGTTTAAACTATTGAATATCCATGATCAAAATCAAAAATGCGCTTTTTTTGATTTTTGGTATTACTAGTTTTATTATGTTTTATATTGGAATTTTAAATTACTTAACAACTCAGGACAAAAGTATAGGGCTAGTAATTTTAATTTTTTCAGTCATAGTGTCTTTGGGCACTTTGTTTGCTACTTTTTACATTTCAAAAAACTTAACAAAACCAATCGAATTACTGGTAACTCGAATGAATGAGTTTTCTAGAAATAACTTAATTGTAAAAAATTCTTTAGATGATAAGGGGATTGAAGAATTGCAAATACTTCACAAAAATTTTGAAGATATGGCAAATAAGGTAGGCAGTGCCCTAAAAAAAGAAAAACAATTCAATTTGGAGTTAAAAGAAATGGATACAAGAAAAACAGAGTTCATGTCCATGATATCTCATGAATTAAAAACTCCAATAATGCCTATACTTGGATACCTTCAGTTATTAAAAAAAGAAGAATTGATGGGAAAATTGAATGAAAAACAACTTGACGCATTAAATGAAATTTCTATATCAACTGAAAAACTACAAAAATTAATTCAGGATGTATTAATGGCCCAAAAAATTGATCTTGGGAAATTAACTATTAAACGAGAAATGATAGAATCTAAAAAATTAGTAGAGGATTCCTACAAGTCTTTTGCTCCGATTTGTGAGAATAAGGGCACAAAATTGGTATTGTCTCTTGGCACCACTGAGATGGTGTATTCAGATATCGATAGAATATCTCAAGTATTTTCAAACCTCATATCAAACGCATTGGCCTTTTTACCTGAAAAAAATGGTATAATTGAGGTTGGAACGCGAGATAATTCTGATAATGTGACTTTTTTTGTACGTGATAATGGCTCTGGTATTTCCGAAAAGCAAAAGAAAAATATTTTTAAAAAATTCTATCAGGTTGATACCTCGTCAAAAAGGAAGAAAGAAGGAAGCGGGCTAGGACTCTCCATTTGTGATGGTATAGTTCAAACTCTTGGAGGGAAAATATGGGTTAAAAGCAGTCTTAACCAGGGCACGACATTCTTTTTTGATATACCTAAAGCAAAAATTCCAGTTGAACCTTTTAAATCCCTGAAAAAATCTTATTATTTAAAAAAATAATTGTTTAAATTCTTGTTGATTTTGGGTTCACTCAAAAATATTTGTAGTTGCGTTATATATAGAAAATAGATATAATGCAAATCCAACTTTTCTAATAGCTGTATTAATGTAAAATTTTAACACAATAAAGTTTGAAAGTATATTTTACAAAATATTATTTATTGCACTGTTTTCTCGTCCTCAATACTGGTTTTCACCAGAAACTCGGGTGGTTGATCTTGAGTGTTTGGTAGTAGGTAATATCTGTCATGGTGAATTTCTTGTATCTATTGAATAAGATGACTTTTTTAAAATACTAACCTTGATATCATAATCTTGCCCGATGTATCACCACAACTTAACCGGAGAATTTTCACCCATTGATTTCTCTGCATTATTCCTAATAGAAGTACACCCAATAACATGAGATGAGGTACAATTTTTTCTGACAGTATCTAAAAACTTTAATCCTTTAAATTACTCTTAATTTTTAAAAATAGGTTATATTTTCGTATAGACTAGCTATAAATAGAAATAATCAGTGAAAATTTTGTGCCAGTTGATCCTGTTTGTGGAATTGAGCTTGAGGAAAACCTGGCAGTTGCACATGATTATGATGGCAAGAAAATATTTTTCTGTTGTAATGGTTGTAGACGAATATTCTTAAAAAAACCACGAAAGTGGAAAAAAAATATCTAGATAGGGAAAGCCCCACACATTCTACAAAATTTAGAATTCTTTGTTGCTACATGACAATATGGGCAAGAATTTGGAAAATCTTCAGACATGATTGGCAAACCATGCAGATTTCTATATGTCTCAAAATAATACATTGATTCTTTGGATCGAATTGTTATCCCTTCTTTTTGTTCAACCTCTTTCTTTTTTTTGGAAAAAATGTCATCACTAATTACTATATCAAATAAATTTGTAAGCCCACTTGTTCCCGCACCGTCTTGCATAGGTGATTTATCCCTCCATGCAATTTGAAGAGGAATTTTTTTCTCAAATGTCTTTCGAAGTATCCATTTTCCATATTTCTTTCTTCCCTTGGTTTTCACCTTTAGATTGACAGGAATGTTTTTTGCCAATTCTATTACTTTTTCATTAAGATATGGTGATTCAACTTTAACTCCAAATGCTTTTCCAATCTTCTGGGTTGGAAAGTGCATTATCTTGCATATTCTTTGAATTTCTTTTTTAAGATCTTCTTCAGACTTTTTAATGAGAAAACTATATCCTGCAAATAACTCATCGGCTCCATCTCCTGTTATTATTCCATCAAAACCATGATCTTTTACCCATTTTATGGCAAGATACATCACTAGATTATTTCTGATTTCAATATCATTAAAATTCTTCAATATTGAAATGGTCCCTTTAATCGCTTCTAGAATTTCATTTGTCTCTACATTTATTATTTCAAGTGGCAAATCAAATTTCTTGGCAGCTAGTTGACAATAGGTAAGGTCATTTGATACAAAATCCTCTGCAATTATCGAAATTGTTCTTGGATTTTTTTCTTTGAGAAAATATGCCAAGATGGTACTGTCTAACCCACCAGAAAGAGAAATTGTATCGGCTTTACAGGAATTACAGGCTATTTTTAACTCCTCAAATAATTTTTTGGAAATCTCTTCCAACAAATGAATACTGTTTCAAAACTATAATAGGATAATCACCTAAACTTTTCAAATAATTCATTAATCGAGCCCTACTTGATTGCAAACTTTAAATCCCGCTGAAAGTACTTTTGGATTCATGCTACTCCCAGCAGAGATTGAATCAAAAACTCTGATTCCAGCTCTTAGAGCTATACTTGCTAAAAAACTAGCAGAAGATCATAATGTCCGAGAAGAAGAAATCTCAAAAATGCTTGGGGTAACTCAAGCTGCAATCAGCAATTATATTCGTGGAACACGTGGTGATCCAGCGTTAATAACTAAACTATTAACTGAACCTCAAGTTTTTAATTTAATCAATGAATTAACAGAAAGTCTATCCTCCGATATGGCATATACTCCTTCAAGTCTGTCAAAATTTATCGGTCTTTGTAATTATATTAAGTCAAGTTTACTAATTTGTGAAATACATCACAATCTGGAAACAAACATTGATGAGAAGATTTGTAAAGAGTGTGAAAACATGCTTTTAAAAGGTCCTGGAAGTGTATACTAAATTTTTTGTATAATTATCTCAATATTTGACAGTGCCCGTCCTAGTTCACGAATTGGTTCACTATTCACTGTAATCTTGATAATCTTTGAATTCCCTTTCATGATATTTTCAGTGATAATGTTTGCAACTGCAACTGCGTTGGGAATAGAATTTCCCTTTGCTCTAAATGCTATCTCTCCTTGTTTTCCCAAAATGGATATTGCATCTAAAGCTGATTGCATTACTGGATCATCATGAATAACAATTACAGAATCTGATGATGTTTTGATCTGCTCTTGACCATTTCCTTCCTTTGTCTCCTCCATGAGCATCGTTCAACCTTTCAGGACTAGCGAGTTCTTTTAAGTTTTATCGACGATAGGTCCACTTAATCGAAATAATCGATTGGAATATTTTGATAATCTCCATTCGGAAGTACTCTTCTAATGGTAATTGGAATCACTCTTTGTTCTAGTTCTTCCATCGAAATATCTAATGAAATTCTTGCCGATTTTGGGATTGGGATAAATGGCGGTGCACCAAGAGATAATTGCAATGCCCTTGCACCCATAATTCTTGCTTTTTCAAACCTTGTCAGCGTTGGTGGTCCAATGGTAATTTTTCCTTTTTCACATGGAATCTCTACTGGTTCATGTTCTTGAATCACATCGACAATTTCTCTATTTTCAATCTCTGACAATCTTTTTTCGAGATCTGCTTGTTGTTGTTCTGTTAGTGGTTCGGCGTCTTTACCTCCCTCTGTTAATTTGCGGTATGTTGCCAGTGCTTTATCTAACCCTGCATTTACTTCTAATTCTGTTTCGATTGTTTCATCAATTTCAGTAGATTCTTCAGAATCTACAGATACAGCAGCAACAGTATTTTCAACACTAGACAAGTAACAAAATTCTCTTAAAGCGTTATATATTCCAATGATACGAACACAACCACTACCACCAAAGGTAGCAGGTAAGATTTTACCTCTTGATTCTACAGCACTATTTCTAGCAGGAATACAATCAATGACCATATGGATGATTCCAACAGCAGTAGCACTTGCAGGCGCTGAAGCGTATCTAGTAAAGTATAGAGCCAACAGAGATTAACTCTCTTCTTCTATTTTATTTTTTATAAGTTAATTTGAAACTATTTTTTGGGAAGGATGAATTGTAATTGTGACTTATTATTACAAGATCATCTTATTACGTTACTAGCATACTATATCACCAATGAACAAAACACCACTGATTGGGGTGACTATGCTAATCACAATAGGAGTATCCTCAGCATATGCAATCAACATAACTCTTGCTGGAGATGCTACAGTTACCGGAGATCTAGATGTTTCTGGTAGTGTTACAGGTCCAACCATTAATGCAATCAATGCCGCTATTGCTGATACCTCAAGCTGTCCTCAAGAAAATCTGCAACATTGGGATAAAGTAATCTTCAATGCGACTCTAAAGGGATTTGATCTAAACTTTGTCAATCCTAATGACAAAACTCCATTAGATGAATTTGGCACCTTTGATGTTAAAATTCTTGATAACCCAAATGAAGTTGCAAATCTTCAAGAAGAAGTTGCCCAGAAACTAAATTCTCTGGGTTATCAAAAAAATGACCTTCAAGAAGGAATAATTGGAATAGATGGATTCAATATAGACTTGGTAGATGTAGAATATTCAATAGCATGTGTACAACCAGGACCAACATAAAACATCTATTCTTTTTTATTTTTTTTGCAGACTCTAATCATAACCTATGTCATTGTAAAAAAATTACGCAGAAAAAGGAGGAGCTAACTTTGTACTGTCAGTCAATAAAAAGACAATTACTTTCTTCTAGGCACAAAAAATACACCGACTAAGTAATACTGTAATTTCTGATTTGTAAAAAATTAAAAAAATTTCAAATTAGAACTTTGGAAATGTTAATCTTTGATTTTAGCTATTGATCTTACTACATCTGTCTTACTAATTATTCCTGATGGCTTGTTCTTAATTTTCACTCCCACCCCACTAATATGATTTTCAATCATTTTGCTACAAGCCATAGTCACATCATCCTCATAATCCATTGAGATTACATTTTTGTTCATGATGTCTTTTGCTAAAGTAGTCTGTCCAAACCCTTCTCCCATATGTAAAATCGATGTTTTGGGATATTCATTGTACCTTAGAGTGTTCAAATGTCCTTTCTCCATTGCTAGGGGGAACAGATCCTTTAGCGTCAATATTCCCTCAAGTTGTTTTTCTTTATTTTCAAAGAAAACTCTGGAAATTTTTTCTTGTGTCATTTTTGAAATTATTTTATACAAATTTTCTTTGGAATTCATAAAAACACCAAAAGCAGTCATTAAATCTTTTACACTGTTATGACCAGAGAAATTATGTTTGTAATATCTTACAAGATCTGTTTTTGTTACAATTCCAATTAAATTGCTATCATCTGAGGTAATTCCGAGACATCCAATTCTCTTATCTGTCATAATCTGAGCACCTTCTTGAATATTGGTTGAGCGACTAACAGAAATTAGTGGGTTTACTAAATCGTAAACAGGAATATAATCAAGGCTTTTTTCGGATTCATCAGTTAGTAAGAACAATCCAATGTCTTTAGCAGTAATAATTCCAATAGATGATTGAGATTCTTTTACAACTAGGCGACTGATATTTTGTTCAAGGAGTTTGGACATTACTTGTTGAATTGAAAGATTTTGGGTTATCGTGATTGGGGTTTGCATTATTGAATCCAAACAGGATAGTTTTCTATTTTCCATATTCATTACTTGTTATCTTAGCAATTCCAATTAATAATGAAAGGTTTGTGTGAACTACACACACTTTACAGAATTTCAGACATTTTATGAAATCATCCTTCCACCTATGGGCAAATATAACGAATAGTTAAGCATTTTATATTCCAATAACTTTACACTACGAATTGAGCTCAAATTCAGTCTCCAAAAAACATCTTATTTTAGAAATTAAAGACAAAGCAAAAATTCCATGTGAGCTAAAACGTCATTTGTCTCCAAAAACTGTTGGCATTATTATGAGATTATTACCACTTGAAGGACATGCTCATTTAATGGGAAAAAACATTGCTTATTTTGAAACAAAAATTGATTCTGGGATTGAAAGATCTAGAAAAGAATTCAAAAAAGGAGATATTGCTTTTTCCTCTTCCTCAGGTGCCATCTGTTTTTTTATGAGCAATTTGTCACTAGGAAAAACAATGACTCCAATTGGAAAACTAACTGAAAATATTGATACTCTCAAGGATCTAAAACCAGGTGATGTGTTTGTGCTTTATGAGGATACGGATTGATAAATATAATGCCCGCTAAATCCACCTGCACGTTTTATAATTCCTTTTTTTAAGGATTCTTTTAGAAATACGTTTGCTGCCGAAACTTTAACTCCTGTTTGCCTTGCAAGCTCATGAACTGTAATAACTTTAGAGTTTTGAACAATTTTTGTGGCCTCTTTTTCATTAATCATAACTGTTATCTCTGCCTTTTTTGGACCGCCCTCTCCTTTGTCTTTTTTACCTTTCTTAACACCTTTTTGAGGACTTACTTTTTTTGTTCCAGCCATATTTTCTTGAAAAAAATATTCCTCTTATAAACGATGTATTGTAGTAATACTGGAAACCTTTTTCACAAAAAGTGGCTCAATATTTTTTTCAAATATAAATAACATCTATTCTATTGAACACTATGGGTGTAGTTTCAAAAGGAGCAAAGTGTAATGTTGATGGATGTGATAACGATGGTTCACGATCAATAAACAGCACCAAAGTTGAGAATGCTAACTTGAGAGTAACCTCTGCAGGTAAAAAGAGTGTATTGTGCAAAGAACACTATAAAGAATACAAAAAAGAATCAAAGGATGACAGGGACCTTGAACGTGCTCGTTTTGACAAATTTTAGCTTTATTTTCCTTTAGTGGATTTTTTCTTTTTTGATTTAGCAGGTTTTTGGAAATAGTCATCACTTAGTTTTTGATAAAATTGACTTATTTTTTTGTATATTCTTTTTGGTTTTCTTGCCTTTTGATTGCTCAGAACATATAATGCTAAAATTGGAAAAGCAATAGTTGCATCAGAATAAACGGTAATAACTCCTTCATGAGAATCTTGAACCTTCCCCCAACTTTTACCCTCTTGAAGGGTAGCTCCTGAGAGTCCCCCCGTGTCTGGCCTTGCATCTGTTATTTGGATAATGTAATCTTGCCCCCCATCGTTTCTACGAAGAATTTGATCCAGCAATGGTCCTGTTTGTTGGGCCGTATTTTTTGGAACACCGCCTCCAATTTCTACTATTCCTGATTTTTTGGAATTAAAAAGAATAGCAGCTTGTTCAATAATCTCTCTTACAAAATCCAAATTGTATATTTTTCCTTGTAACCTCTGAACTGCCAAGTTTAAGGCAAGAGAAGAGTCTTTCATAGTTGAAATGTATACTGGAACATCATACTCATATGCAGTTGTGATGAAGCTTTTTTCAGGATATTTTGATTTCTCCTTACTTAGCTTTCCCATTAAATTGCAAAATTCCGCAGTTGTAAACGGCTTGTCTGTAAAATCTTTCCCAAACATTTTTTGAATTATTTGATCTTGGGCTTCCAAAGTCTCATAGAATTTAATGTAAACATCTCTAATTCGAACTATCTCATTTTCATATAATTTCATGTCATCGACATCAAAATAACCCTGTTTAACTGGAAGTCCCCATGCAAAATGATCTTCGTGATAAACATTAGCTCCCGTAGTTACTATCCAATCAACAAAACCACGTTCAATTAACGATTTGATAATTCCTCCAAATCCTACGGGAGTCATGGCTCCGGATACGGTAAGGCAGATAGTTGCATTCTCTTTTATCATTTTAGCATAAAGTTTTGCAGCTTCTCCAAGCTGTCTTCCATTAAACCCAGATCTTGCATATACTTCTACAAGATCCTCAATTGTCATTTTTGGGTCGAGTTTGATATGTGGTATGTCTTTTCCATGAAATTTATGATGGTCCACTTTTCAGACATTATTTTATCTATAAAATAACACTTGTGTTTTATCTTACAAATTTCTGTCAGATTATTTTTTATATTGTGTTTTTTCGGTTTAATCAATTAATTTTATTTGTGATTTTCTCAAATATTTCTTATGTGAGTTTAATTACCAAAATTAGTAGATGAAAATAATCGATCTTGCCAATCCTAAACGAGTGGATCGTGACCCTGATGAAACTGAAGTTCTGTTCAGTTCTGGTGATTTTGAAGAACAAGGATTTTTGGTTAATCGTGTAGAGCTCCGCTTGTATGTTGAAAAAACTGATAAAAAACTTGGACTCTTTTCTTTGATCACTTCTTTTGTTCAAACAGATAAAGGAACAATTGAAATGATTTATGATGAAGGGTTTAGAGGAGATGATTCTCTTAGCAGAGCTGCAAGATTCTTGACTTCTCACTTGGGATTATCTTCATTAATTTTACGTTCGATAATTTCACTCAAAAACAGCATTTCAGATTAATTTTTCAAGGACAGGAATTTTGGAGTGTATTTTGATAAAGTGTTTATGAGCTACCACTATTATAATTTAGTATGTTAAATGATCCCTCTATCCGAAAGTCTTTGGATAACTATGTAAAACATAGATTAAAAGAAATCCCTCTTGAAATTAAAGAAACTTTTTTGAAAACAACTCAAGTTTGGAAATGTGAAAATGAATTAGATTTTTTGTATGGTTACTATGTTGGAAAATTGGAAGAAGGCTCACTCCATTTTCTTTTAAAGGCATCTCGGGCCTCTGCAGGTGGATGTATTGATTCCTTTGAAATTAGGGAGATTATTGAAACTCATAGACAAGAATTACGAAACCTAATTGAAAACACTATCAAAAATTCCTATTTTTAGGGTTTTTGACGATGGTCTTTGTGAAAGAATCGTATATTTATAACAGATTTATCTGAATTATCGTGCGTATTTTACAACTTCATTGTGATAGCATAGAATACACTCCAACAAAAAAGGAGATAAAAAATGCCGAAGACGATGTTTCGACTGAAACTATCAAACTAGAAGAATTAGTTGTGGCATTTGTAGCAGTAGAAAAAGGAGATGATTCTTCTGTTGCACAAGATGCAATCTCTCAAATTAAAAACTCAATGGAGAAGATTGGGTGCAAAAAATTATTGCTGTATCCTTATGCTCATCTTAGTTCAAACCTTGCATCTCCATCATTAGCATTATCCTTACTAAAAGAAATGGAGTCATATTCAGGTTCTTTAGAGGTTTCACACTCTCCCTTTGGATGGACTAAATCCTACAAAGTCCAGGTAAAGGGACATCCACTAGCAGAAAGTTCTAAAACCATTACAAAAAATGAATCTACCTTAGATGAGTCAAAGGAAGAAGTTACTTCTAATGCATTAAAATCCGAATCTAAAATCCAATCTTTTTGGTATATTTTATCTCCTAATGGAAAAATGTCTCCAATGTCTGAATTTAATTTTGCAAATCACAAAAAATTAGAAATACTCTCAAAATATGAATCTGCAAAAAAGAGAAGTGTTGATGAACCGCCACCACATGTTGCATTGATGAAAAAAATGGCTATTGCAGATTATGAACCTGCATCTGACTCGGGAAATATGAGATTTTTCCCCAATGGACGATTAATCAAATCTCTGATTGAACAATATGTCACATCAAGAGTCAAAGAGTATGGTGGATATGAAGTAGAGACTCCAATAATGTATGACTCTAACCATCCTAGTATGGTGAGTTACTTTAACCGATTTCCGGCAAGGCAGTACAATATAGATTCTGAAGGCAAGAAATTATTTTTGAGATTTGCTGCATGTTTTGGCCAGTTTTTGATGGCAAACGAATTTCAACTTTCATACAAAAATTTACCATACCGATTATACGAGCTTACAAGGTATAGTTTTAGGCGTGAACAATCAGGAGAATTGGTAGGGCTAAGACGCCTTCGAGCATTTACCATGCCTGACTGCCATGCGTTTTGTAAGGACATGGACCAATCAATTGAGGAAATCAAAAAAAGATTTGACTTGTCTCAAAGCGTTCTAAAAGAACTTGGAATTCAAGAATCTGATTATGAGATGGCAATTAGATTTACCGAAGATTTTTACAATGAAAATAAAAAAACAATTGAAGAACTTGTACAAAGACTTGGGAAACCTGTTCTAGTTGAGATGTGGAAAGAAAAATTTTTCTACTTTGTTTTAAAATGGGAATTTAACTTTATTGATACTCTTGGAAAAGCTTCTGCTCTTTCTACTGATCAAATTGATGTTGAAAATGCAAATAGATATGGTATTGATTTTGTTGATGAGAACAATGTGAAAAAAAATCCAATAATTTTGCACAACTCTCCTAGTGGTGCTGTTGAGCGAATTATCTATGCACTTTTAGAGAAAGCTTCATTAGATTCAAAACAAGGACGCAAACCACAAATCCCTTTATGGCTTTCTCCAACACAGGTAAGGATAATTCCTCTAAAAGATGAATTTTCTGGGATCTGTGAATCTCTTGCTGAAAAAATTTCCTTACGTAATATCCGAGTCGATATTGATGATAGAAATGAAAGTATTGGAAAACGCATAAGAGAAGCAGAAAAAGAGTGGATTAGATATATTTTGGTAATAGGTGAAAAAGAATCAAATTCAGAAAATCTCAGTATTAGAGATAGGCAAACAGGAGAATTAAGGAATTTGACCTTTGAGGAATTCATTAAAGAATTTGAGTTGCAAACAAAAGGTAAACCAGTTTCTAGTCTAAACATGCCAAAATATCTTTCTCAACGACCGCAATTGATGGTGTAAAAAATGAGTTTTTTAGAATTTTATATGAACAAAAATCCACTCATTACTTCTTCTGGTGAGGGAGAACCCGTGGCAACTATATTTGGTGTTCCTTTTGATTCCACTCACTCCTACAAACCTGGATGTAGATTTGGCCCAGATGCAATTCGTGATGCCTTTAACAATATTGAGATATTTCATCCTGACTTGCAAGTTGATCTTGAGACTATTCCTATAGAAGATTTAGGGAATACAAAGCATACAGTAGTTGCCTCTGAAATGTTAGACATGATTAGAAAAATAACGGGAGAGCTTGCAGAAAAAAATAGACAATTGTTTATTCTTGGAGGTGAGCATCTTATCACATATGGAACGTATATGAGCTTTCCAAAAGAAACGGGATATGTTGTATTTGATGCTCATTATGATCTACGTGATGAATACGCAGATATCAGACTAAGTCATGCATCTTACCTTCGACGAATAGTAGAAGAAAGGGGGTCTGATAATATTTTACATGTGGGGGCACGAGCTTTTGTCAAAGAAGAATTGGCCTTTTTGAAAGAAAATAAAATTAAGACAATTTCAGAAAATGAAATACGTAAAGGTAAAGGGCCCAAAATTCTAAAAGACCACATCTCTACCTTTGATAATGTTTATGCGAGTTTTGATCTTGATGTACTTGATCCGGCGTTTGCTCCAGGAGTCGGTAATCCTGAAGCAGTTGGGGTTACTTCTAGAGAATTATTTGATATGATTTACTCCTTTGAAAACAAAAAGGTTGTAGGTATTGATATTGTTGAATTAAATCCAACATATGATAATGGCTCTACTGCTTCCTTAGCTGCAAAGATAATCTCAACTTTAATTGCCCTAAATTTGAGTCAAAGGTAGTTAATGTAGATTTATCCTTATCTGATAGAAATTACTCTGAATGTATTTTATCTTTCATTTTTGATAATTATTATGTCTGAACTCAATTAAGTGGATTCTTGTGGAAAATATGGAGCAGCACTTAATGTACTATCTAACTAGGTGATATGTAATCAGCCCTGTCAATTTTATTGTTTTTGTTTCTATCATCTTACAGATATTTCCATTCATACCAACGGTGGGATTACAGAAGATGGCATCTAAATCATGCCTAAAAATAAAATATTCTCCAAAGTTTTTCAAGCAACGTTAAAAGAACTTTCTTATTTTTTATATACTTGGAATTTGGGAGAATCACGTGCTAAATAATCTCAGAGATGTATTGCGTCCTGCACTTGAAAAAATGGGGAAAGGCTTTGCATCTACTGGATTATCTCCTAACTTTTGGACTGTAGTTGGACTGGCTTTTGCATTAGTTTCTGCTTTGGTTTATGGATTAGGAATTGAATATGGGTTAATCATAGGAGGTGTATTATTACTTGTTTCAGGTTTTTTTGATATGGTGGATGGGCAAGTTGCACGAGTAACTGGAAAAACTTCAAAAAAAGGTGAATATCTTGATTCAATGTTTGATAAAATTTCTGAAACTGCAATTTTTCTAGGAATTTTGATTGGCGGTTATGTAGAACCATATCTTGTACTACTTGCAATTACATTATCATTATTGGTAAGTTATGCCCGAGCAAAATCTGATCTGATAAATGTAAAACTTCAAGGAGTAGGAATTGGGGAGAGAGCAGAGCGTCTTTTGGTAATTGCAATTATTGGAATTGCTGGATTCATGGGAATAGCTGTTCTTATCGTAGTAATTATTGCTGCTATTACCTTAATTCAAAGAATGATAGTCACATCTAAAAATATCAAAGAGTAGACTATCGGAGTTTTCCTCTCTTTCTTCTACTATCAGCTGATCTGATTTTCAGAATTTTAAAATGAATTGCACATGATATACAATAATGCTTTAGAACCGTTGGTGATGCAATGTATGCTCCTTGGGCTCTTAATTCTTTTGCCAAAGTATGCTCTACTAGATTAAGTCTTGATGTTACTTTTTTTGCCTTGTCTTTTGGGACGGTTTGGCCACAATTGGTACATTGAACAACTCCTGTTGAGCCTTTTCCTCCTTTTGTACGTCCTCTACTTGCACGTTTTAGTGGCATGCCAGTAATCTCTCCTGCCTCTTTATATTCTTGTGGACTTGCCTCATAAACTATTAAAACAGGATTTAAGAAATTGAAGTTTTGATCTGGTTTAGACCGAATTATTTTTTGGTAGGTTGGAATTAAAAAAAGAAGGTTAACAATTTAGATTGAATAACATTAAACGAATTTAGCCTAAAATCTTCACCTACCTTATTGAATTCTTAGAAAACTTTCCTTACAATAGATTTGTCTGATTAGTTTGGGTTCAAAAGTACGGGCAAATTTGTTACGCCATCAGTACATTTCATTGGATACATTTTTTGTGCTATTAACATGGTTTTGTTTGATTTTTCCTTATATTTGTGGAGTCTTATTCTAAATCCTCGTATATGACTTAAAATCTCCTAAATGCTGTGCCTATTTCTGAGCAAATTTTTCATCATGTTTTTAATGGCTGATCTTATTCTTCAATTGTGTAGATAATGCGTGGCTTGTGTCATATATGCTATGGATCAAACTTGGAGTTAGTGATAACCAAAAGAGACATTATCTGCAAGTTTTGTTTTGAAAAAAAGAATGCAAAAAACTAAATCGCTAAATTATGCAATCAAATTAAATGAAGATCGCACTATTTTCACATTGTGCCATTGATACTATTGGTATAGGTGATTCAACTTATGAACAAATTGGAGGTGCAGCTTGCTATGCTGGAATAACTGCACGGAAATTTAAATTCGATGTGGAACTTGTCACAAAATTTGGTCCGGATTTTCCTCATAAACAATATCTTTCTGATAATAAGATTAATTTTGTGAATGCACAAAGTAACAAGAAAACTACAAAATTTGCAATAAACATTGTGGGCTCAGAAAGAACACTAAAGCTAGAAAACCAATGTGAACCAATTGACTATACTGGGATTAACGCCGATGGCTTTCTTGTAAGTCCTATATTTCATGAAATTTCTGCAGAAACATTTGAAAAAATAAAACAGGATTCAAATTTTTTATTTCTAGATCCTCAGGGGTTTTTGAGAAGAATTGATTCTGGAAATAACGTTTTTTTAGAAAACACCACTCTAGATTTATCTAACATAAATGCGATCAAAGTCAATCCTGAGGAAGCCCAAAAGCTGGTTGGGACGTCAAATGATGAATCCCTTCAATTATTACAAAAAAGAGGAGTAGAGCATGTAATTCTTACAAATAAAACTGCAGTGTCAATGCTAGTTAAAGATAGGATCTATTCAATTACATTACCAAATAAAAAAATTTATGACACAACCGGAATTGGGGATATTTTTTGTGCAGCATTTTGTTGTACTATTCTAAAAGAAAAAGACTATCTTTGGGCCTTGTGCTTTGCCGGAGGTGCAGTTCAGGCAGCTCTTGATTCAAAAGACGTTGGACTTTTGAAGATACCAAAAAAAGGATCTATTGAAAATAACGCATCATATTTTTACAACCTATTGAAATACCGTTCAATCTAGCTTTATCCTTTTATTGTATGATCATTTGAAACATTTTGTGCAAATAGGAATTTTTGGTTCAGGTTCTACATCGACATCCCAAAAAATAATTAAAAAAATACTCTCTGAAAATGACATTGCATCCTTTACCATTACTCCAAAATCAAAGCCAAAGCAATCTGATTGCATAATCGTATTAGGAGGTGATAAAGGAATCCGTAATTACTATCACAGAGCATTTGATTCTACTTTACCTGTTTTAGGAATTAATGAAGGGGAATTTGGCGGATTTTTAGCCCAAATCGATATCAAAGAATTTTCGTCTTATGTTACTCGATTAAAAAAACAAAATTATTCAATTGAAGAAGTTCCACGACTAGGAGTAAAGATTGACGGAAAGAATGTTTTTCCTGTTTTAAATGACGTTGCAGTGTTTCCTTCAAAAAGTGCAATGCTAATGGAACATACACTTAGCGTAAACGGTGAAGAAGTATGGCACGATAGCAGTGATGGTATAATTATTTCAACCCCTATTGGTTCAACAGCTTATTCAATGTCTGCAGGTGGACCCGTAATTTTTCAAGACTCTACTGTGTTTGCAATAATCTCTGTAAACTCTTTGAATGTAAATAGAAGACCAATTATTGTATCAAACACAAGTTCTATCGAAATAGATGATATTTCTGCTCGGTTACATTGTGAGGTTGTTCTTGATGGGTTGGATAGATACAAAGTTAATAAAATTGTAGAATGTATGCAATTTTCACCACCAGCCAAAATAATTCGTCTAAAAAAAGATTCCACCACAATTTCTGCTCTTGCAAAAAAAGCTCATCTTGCTGAGGAATTACTTAGTATGCCTCCAAGCTCAAAACTACTTTTAAAAACATTAGAATACGAAGGCGCACTAACTCAAAAAGATCTAGCAAACAAGACTCTTTTGCCTGATAGAACCGTCAGACTGGCCCTTAGTCATTTACTCAACAAAGGATATGTCAAAAAGAAAGTATCAGTACGGGATGCAAGGCAAAAAATTTATGAAATTTCAAAAATTGAATAACTTATCTTGATGAAGCTTCTAAAAATGAAACAAAGGACTCTTCAGCAAATCCAGGTCTACTATTAAATTCTGGATGAAATTGTACTCCTAAATAGAACTTATGGCTTGGTATTTCTAGAATCTCCATTCTCTTCCCACCATCACTTTCAGCAGAAAAAATCATTCCATTCTTTTCATATTGGGCAATATACTCTTTATTAATTTCATAGCGATGTCTATGTCTCTTATTGATTGAGTTAGATTTGTAAATTTTATGAGCGATAGTTCCTGGTTTAATGTTGATTTTATGGCCTCCTAGCCTTAATGATCCTCCCATATCTGATATGTTTTTTTGTTCGGGAAGTAAGTCTATCACTGGATTTTTTGCATCCTGTTTTATCTCAGTCGAATTGGCATCATCTAAATTCAAAACATTTTGACCAAATGCAATGGCCGCTAGCTGAAAACCAAAACATATTCCAAGATACGGAATATTTTTCTCTCGTGCATAATTTGCAGTTTTAATTATGCCCTCAGATCCTCTAATTCCAAAACCTCCTGGAATAAGTATGCCGTTATAATTGTCTAGTGTGCTATAATCAGTTATTGATTCGGAATCAATCCAATCAATCTCCACCGATTTTCCAAGCCTTGCACCTGCATGTTTTAAAGCATGATTAACACTGACATAACTATCTGCTAATGTTACATATTTTCCAACCATTGCAATCTTAACTTTTTTATCTCTAGGACTGATCATGGAATCTGCTATCTTATTCCATTTATCCCAATTTGCAGAGGCATTTACCATTCCAACTTTACCAAATTTTGTAAAAATAGAGTCCAAGATTCCTTGGTCATATAGGATTTGTGGCACCTCAAAAATAGACTTTGCATCATGACAAGAAAGAACATCTTCAGAGGCGACATTGGTAAACAAGGCAATTTTATTTTTGGTTTTTTCTTCAAGAGGTTGAGTACACCTTACTGCCAAAAAGTCTGCTTGAATACCGATTCTTCGTAATTCCTGAACACTATGTTGTGTGGGTTTGGTTTTCTGTTCTCCTACAACATCTAACGAGGGGGCTAATGTAACGTGAACAAACATTACATTTTTTGGCCCATCTTCTACTCTCATTTGTCTAAGTGCTTCTAAAAATGGAAGTGACTCAATGTCTCCAACAGTACCTCCACACTCTACTATCAAAAAATCTAGTGCTTCATCTGTTGCAATTTTTCTAATTCTATTTTTAATTTCATCTGTTATGTGAGGAATAATTTGGACGCATGCTCCCAAATATTCTCCTTTTCTTTCAGCATCTATGACTTTAGAGTACACCTGAGCAGTGGTGATGTTATGGATTTTAGGAATATTCTGATTCAAAAACCGTTCATAATTTCCAATGTCCATATCACATTCCCCTCCATCTTCAGTTACAAAGACTTCTCCGTGAGCCACCGGATTCATAGTTCCTGCATCATAATTCAAGTACGGATCTATTTTGATACAAGAAATTTTTTGATTTGCTAGTTGCAATAATTTGGCAATTGATGATGTTGTGACTCCTTTGCCTAAACCTGACATAACCCCACCAGTCACAAAAATAAACTTGGTCTGCACATTTATGAAATGGATAACTGGTTTTTGTATGTTTTGCCGATCATTTCTTCTTTTGAAGATCTCTTACAAATGTAAAATATTTTTTTAATTTTTTAACTAATATTCAATATTATTTACGACTATTTTTTATTTTACTATCTCTAATATTAAATCGAGAACATCTAGTTAGTGGCCATATGAAGAAAGAAATCTGGTCATGAGAGGTAAGGATTGGAGGCCACTATACTTTAACGATTATTTTTTATTCATTTGGAATGTATCTGTCTTCTTGGTATTCTTTATCATAAAATTTTGAAACCTTGTTTTTTTGAGAAAGGTCTTCAAGTATTTTTTGGGCCTGTAGAATTTCTATGTCAAATCTAATGTGAACTTGTCGTGGTCCAGTTGATTCGTCTTTTTTATTTCTATTTTTAACAAATTCTAAAATTTGATTTTCTAGTATTTCTGTCATTTTATTTCATGGAATCTATTCAATAATTAGATATTGTAGTTTATTGTTAAGATTAGCTAATTTTAGGACGATAAAACAACTAGTTTCTAGTTTCTTTTTTTAATGACTTAGTAAATGTGGCAATTTTTTGCTCTATTTGATTTTGTGGGGTATTTTCAATTAATTTTAAAAATGCACTACCTACAATTACTGCATCTGCGCCAACTGAAATGTACTTTCTCACATCTGCTGGAGTTGATACTCCGAAGCCTACTCCTATAGGAATTTTTCCTTTGGTTTGTTTTTTTACATCTTTGATTGCTTTGAGAGTATAGTTTTTAATTCCAGTTGTTACTCCTGTAGTTCCATATATTGCAACCAGATACAAAAATCCAGATGTAGCATTTGCAATCTTTCGAATCCTTTTTTTGGTAGTATTTGGAGATACCAAAAATATTGTATCTGTATCTCCTTTGGATGCCTTGAGATATTCTTTTGATTCTTCAATTGACATGTCGGGGAGAATCATACCATCAATTCCTGCTTTTTTGGCCTCAGAAATAAATTTTGTATATCCTTTGTTATACAAAATATTGGTATATGTCATAAGTATAAGAGGCGTATCTGTTAGCTTCCTGATTTTTTTTACTAGACTGAAAAAATTTGATATTTTGGTTCCTTCCTCTAGGGAAATGGCGCTTGCATGTTGAATCACAGGTCCATCTGCAAGTGGATCAGAGAACGGAAATCCTAATTCTATAATATCTACTCCTCCCTTTACCAATCCTTTCACTGCTGACAAAGTTGTATTCTCATTTGGAAATCCTGTCATGATGTATGATATTAGTGCTTTTTCGTTTTTGGCTTTTAGCTCTGAAAATTTTTCCTTAATTCTTGACATTTGTTAACCCAGTAACGATGCTTTTCTCATTTAATAAAAACTGTTTTGAATTACTCCAATCAATGAATACCTGGATTAAGGTTTTATTAACTGATGACATTTTTACAAATTGCTTAACTATTTATGGAATCTAAACTTTGTAGTTTCATAAAACTGAATACACAAAGTTAGGATTGATAAATTAGATTATCAAAATTAAATCCTAAAATTATTTTTTAGAAGTAATTTTTTATTAATCACACCTATTTATTTCGGTATTTTATTTAATGTGTTTGACTCTTTATATTGAAACTGAAAGAGTTTTATTATTTCTTGACAGTATTTGAAAATTAGAAATAGATTAATCGTATCGTTTTTCATTTTAGTGATAATCAATATAATAATAATGGAAATAGGCTATTTGCAATTTGAAGCTATTTTGGAGAAATCCAAAGAACTTCCTATTTCCATATTTGAATTAGATAAAGCTTCTAAAATGAACGGAATAGTTTCATTAATTCGTTATTATGATGAAGTTTTAACCGAATCAGCAAGAAATTACGCATATACCGCAGATAAAAAATGGGAAGAACGCTATTTGGACACAGAACCAAAACTCGAATCAAGCATACAAAAAACCCTAATACTGGGCGATGAAAAGGATAAAAATTATTTTGAGAATATCCATGATGCCAATAAAAAATTAATAGTCATGGAATACCGGGCAATAAATTTAGTTAACACCGGAAATCAAACTGAAGCTATTGAAATCTTAGAGAGCTTGGGATATTTAGAACAAAAAAAGAATTATGAAATTGGGTTAAGAGAATTTATATCAGAAAAAGGAGTAAATTACGATTCGGTGCTTTCTATTTCCACTGATCAAGCAAATATTTTAGCCAGTACAACACATCAATCCATACTTAGCAGTAGAGA
>JAOTYR010000057.1 GCA_029861785.1 Candidatus Nitrosopumilus sp. | reverse complement strand
TAATCAACCAACTATTCCTAAAGCCTGCCATGTTCCTCTATCCATTAGTTTTGTGACAGTTGGTTGATTAATATCAATTACAACCACTTTTACATCTGAGGGAAGCATATTTCCTGTAGCGATAGAGTGAAGCATAGTTGAAATCATTATTACCATACTTGCATCCTTTAGAACCTTTTTGTATTCTCTTTGGGCTTGTGCAACATCTGTTATAACATCTGGTAATGGTCCATCATCTCTAATCGAGCTTGCCAAAACAAATGGAACTTTATTTTTTACACATTCATAAAAAATACCACTTTTAAGCTTCTTTTGATGGACCATTTTTGGAATTGAACCTGCCTTAAAAACTGCATTTATTGTATCCATGTGATTTCTATGACCCCTCTTTGCTAAAGTTGCATCATGCACATACATTCCTAAGGAGGTACCTAAGGTCGCATATTCGATATCGTGAACTGCTAAGGCGTTACCGGCCAATACTCCATGAATGTAACCTTTCTTGATCATCTCTGCAAGAGAATTTGCAGCACCTGTATGGACAATTGCTGGACCTCCAACAATGATAATTTTTCCGCCTTTTTTTGTTATTTGAACTATATCACGTGCAACTTTTTTTGCAATATGCTGTGTTGGTCTTTCACTTGAACTACTACTACCCATAAATGCAAAAATATTTGCTTGATCCCTTGGACGTTGAGGTGGGGCAACTTTCACTCCAATTTCATCTACTATAATCAGATCTCCTTTTTTTACATCTCTTATAGGAACACAAAAAGCGCGATTTTTCTTTACCACAATACACTTGTCCATCATCTGATTTTCAACATGAATCCACACTTTATTATGAAATATCCAAGTATCATTATTTGTGGTACTGTAAAAATTTTCAGGCATAACCATGTCTTTTACTGCTTTTTTTAATTTGACTTGGTTTTCATTATGCGGAATTGCTCCTTCTCGATGAATATCGTCTGTTATTTCTTCAAGGTGTTTTGCATTTTTTCCTATGACTAGAATTTTTGCATGACTAGCATCTTTTTTCTTTTTCCCCACAGTTAGTTCTAAAATTTCAAATTCTCCCCCACGGTTCATAATTTTATCGAAAATTTTTGTTAACACCATAGAATCGATTAGATGACCGCTGACCTCCACTTCTTGGGAATATTTCTTCATCAGATAAATTCAGGATCATTACCTCAAAAAGGTTTGGGAATAAATTAAAACACAGAATTTGTTAATTTATCTATACAGGTAAAATCACTTTGCCTTTGTACTCTAGAATTTGGTCAGATTGAAACAGTTTTTCAAATTTTTCTTTTTGTTCCTTTGTAATGCCCTGTGCAATAGATTTTGAAACCCCCTTTTTGTCAACCAAAGCTAAAATATATCCACTAGTATCAGTTAAAACAAATCCAGCAGACTCATCTACAAAGGCATACAAATTTTCTTCACCTACAGGATCCCACACATTAGTTTTATTATCTCTCAAAGCCAAGGCAGGCATGGCTTTGCCATCTGTAATTTTATTTAGATATTCTCTTGATTTTGCCACTCTTTTTTGACCCTCCTTTAAAGCTTGAAAGTACTGCATGAATTTAGAAATCTTAGATAATATAAAAACAATCACAAAATTTGATTCAAAAAATATTTTAGTTCACTTGACATTAAGGAACATTTTTTGAGAAGAAATGGTGTGACATATTCTGCATTTAATCTTTCGTTTAAAAAATGGAAAAAACTATTTTAAATTTTTAGAATAGATTGGTTTTTTGTTTGCATAGATTATTCGAAAATAAAAATTGATAAATATTTTTGAGAAGCAGATAAAATTTTTGGTGGCAAGTATCATAAGTAGGTTTAGATACTGCAAATATTTTTTTAAAGGTAAGAAAAATAATGCCACTTACAAATAATGTTATCATTAAATTAAATGAGATTACTACCTTAGTAGAAGATAAAAATGAACTTAAAGAGTCTGAAATTGAAGAAATACAGACCATTTTTAAAAATTTAATTGATGATGGTGAGACATATGATATAAACGATATTGAATCATGGTTTGAGAATGAAGGAAGCTGGAAAAACAAATCATCAAGGAATAGAATTACCAATCTTGCCAACTATATACAAAATAAATTCCAACAAACACTAAGACTCAAAATTATTACCGATGATGATTGTGGATGCAGAAATTAATTTTCAAGTTTTTCTAACAATCTACCTGCAATTTTTGCATTCTCGCTTCTCTCTTTTAAAATATTTTCAAGTCTTGCCTCATTAGTTTTTGTTTTCTCATTATTATACATGAGTTTAAAATACTCTTCATCTAGGTCATTATTTGCTTGTAGTCTCTTAATTACTTCAAAAAGTATTCCAATAACTTGTTTTTGCATTTCAATTAATTCATCTTTTGAAGTTTCAGACATTTTTCAGGCTCATTTATCAACTAATTGTTTAAACAATTTTAAAAGATTTGGATCTAAAATTTCTTTTTTTGCAGAGTCAAAAAAAGATGAAATATTTTGCATTGAATTATTTTGTTCTGAATATATTTTTGCTTGTAGTGCCATTTCTAATTTATCAATTTGATGAACAAAGTGAGATTCTTTAGAATTATTTTCTTGGTATTCATTCCATAGATTGAGATATTGTTGATTTAGATTTTTAGGAAGGTAGGTCAAAATTTCTTTAATTGTTTTATTTTCTAAATTTATTTTCTCATTTTTTAAAATTTGTTCTGGAGTAAAATCTCCGGTGATTGATTCTGCTAAATCATGTAAAAGAATCATTTTTAAAATTTTTTCAGTATTATATTCTTTAGAGTCCGATAAAACCATTCCAATAATAGCCATTGAAAACGAGTGATCGGCAACTGATTCGGGATTATTTAATGATAGTTTATCAATCCATCCCTGCCTTTTTACAGTTTTCAAATTTGCTGTAATTTTAAAAAAATCTAATATCAATACGTCATTACCTGATTGATATGGTTAATCAGTTTTTCTGGAATTCATAAATTCGAACAACATAATAGTTAATCCAACATTAAAAAAATAATGAAAATATATACAAAAACTGGAGATGACGGAATTACTGGCTTGCAAGGAAATTTACGGTTGATGAAATCGCATCCAAGAATTATAGCCTATGGGGCAATTGATGAGGCAAATGCATCTCTTGGAATAGTTCTATCTAACCAATTAGATCTAGATATAGTCAAAGTTTTAACACAAATTCAAAATGAATTGTTTTTAGTTGGAGCAGATCTTTCTAATCCAAACTTGCTCGAAAAAGGAAACAGACTTGAATCTTCAATGGTTGATCAAATTGAAAAAATAATTGATAAATTTGAACAAGAATTGCCTCCATTAACTAATTTTATTCTGCCTGGGGGCGATATTGCAGCATCACAAATGCATTTAACAAGGGCCATTGTAAGGAGAGCTGAAACCTGTATTATTGCGCTTAAAGAAGAGGAAAAGATCAACGAAAATTGTATAAAATATGTTAATCGTCTATCCGATCTGTTGTTTATTCTAGGTCGGATAATTAACAATAGAAAAGGCAAAAAAGATATCATTTGGAAAACATAAAAAGACAAACTTTAATTTTACACCTGAAAGAATTTTCAATGTGCCAGGGTAGCTCAGCCTGGGAGAGCACTCGGCTGAAGACCGGGCTGTCGCGCGTTCAAATCTCGCCCCTGGCACTCTCATAACCTCATACCTTAAACTTTTTTTAATTTCAACTATAAAATTATGATGATAAATTGAACTATCTTAATCCGTTAGCAATTGAGGTCCTTAACCCAAAACACCAAGACCCTTTGGCGGTCTAAATTCTCATTTAACAATAAGAAGTTTATATGACCAACACTCACAAACGGCTATTGCCTGTGAGCCTTATCCGTTTTACAAAGATTGAGGGATAAATCTAATATTGTTTTAGTGATAAATTACATTTAATTTTTAACCCTGTAATGTAAAAATGGTGCGTGGAGAAAATTAAAACAATTCTCGTTCCAATGGATGGCTCAAAAAACTCCTTTAAAGCTCTGACCAAGGCAATCTTTCTTGCAAAAAAATGCGGATCCTCAATTACAGCTCTTTATGTATTACGTACGGCTTTTGATAATCCTAATTTGATTTATGTACCTCAGACACAAAATGAATTAAAAAAAGTAGAGAAATTTCTTGCTACTGCAAAAAAACAAGTAACAAAAAGTTCAATCAAATTCAAAAAGGAAATTGTGTTTGGACATGAAGCAAAAGAGATTATTGATTTTGCTCAAAAGGGGAAATTTGATCTTATTGTGATTGGTGCCAGAGGACGTGGCACTATAAAACAAATGCTTCTTGGTAGTGTGTCAAATACAGTAGTGCATAACTCAAAGGTCCCTGTACTGGTCATCAAATAGTTTTATCAAAAGTAAATTTAGATTTTTTTGCTTTCATGATTTTGACTAGAGACAACATTACGGGCACTTCCACAAGTACTCCCACGACTACTGCCAGAGTTACCCCTGAATGTACTCCAAACAGAATAATTGCCACCGCTACTGCCAACTCAAAAAAGTTGCTTGCTCCAATGAATGCAGAAGGTGCAGCCTCTGCAAAAGGTATACGTAGTTTTCTTGTTCCAAAATAACCTACTGCAAAAATTAGATATGTCTGAAGCAAAAGAGGCACTGCAATTAATGCAATGTGTAGGGGATTTTCAATAATGGTATTTCCTTGAAAAATAAAAATCAGCACCAGTGTAATCAAAAGACCAATTGGAGTAATCTTTTCAGCACTTGAAATGAATTTTCTCTCAAGCCATTTCTCGTCTTTTTTCTTAATTACTATCTGTCTTGTCATGGCAGCCAATCCCAATGGAACTGCAACGTATAACAAAACAGAAAAAAATAATGTGTCTAATGGAACTGGAAACCCAGCAGTTAACCCTAAAAGTAGCATTCCTGTAGGTGCAAACAACACCAAAATTATCAAATCATTAATTGATACTTGGATTAGTGCACAGCTAAGGTTTGCTCTTGCAAGATATGTCCAAACAAGGGTCATTGCAGTACATGGTGCCAAGCCTAAAATGATCATCCCTACCATACTCATCTTGCAAAGTTTCTGAAATAAAATCAGAAAAAACAAAATGCATGAAAACCCATGCGATAAGTGCCATTGTAAATGGCTTGATTCCCCAATTAACTATTAGAGTAAGGGTTAATGGTTTTGCATTTTTTCTTACTCTGATTAGTTCAGTGTATTTTACTTTAAGCATGATTGGATACATCATTAATAGTAAAACAACAGCTATTGGAATTGAGACATTAGCATACTCTAATTCTGCCAGAGAGTCAGACAAGCTTGGAAAGTAATATCCTGTAGCAGTTCCTGCAATGATACAAACTGCCACCCAAACTGAAAGATAATTGCTGAAAAAATCTAATTCTTTTTGATAGGCTGTGGTGTCTTCAGAATCCAATTATCCTCC
Organism: Candidatus Nitrosopumilus sp.; assembly: GCA_029861785.1. Classification (GTDB taxonomy): domain Archaea; phylum Thermoproteota; class Nitrososphaeria; order Nitrososphaerales; family Nitrosopumilaceae; genus Nitrosomaritimum. The sequence goes on along the minus strand of JAOTYR010000057.1, from coordinate 2,693 downwards.
TTGGGTAATTGCTCTGATGAATTCTTTTACTTTTTGTTTAATTTGGTCACGGATTTCCCTCACTTCCTCAATTGTTTTTCCCTTTGGGTCTTGTATTTGCCAATCCTTGACACCCTTTAGAAATAATGCGGGACATGACTCTTTGTCCATGCATCCCATGTTAACTGCAATTTCGGACTCTTCAACCATTTGCTGCGAAATGTTTTGAGGAGAATTTCCATCAATGTCAATGCCAACTTCTTTCATTGCTTGTACTACTGTAGGGTTTACATTTAGAGCAGGTTTTGTACCTGCACTTATTGGTTCATATCCTGATGGCAGGTATTTTCTAAAAAATGCTTCAGCCATTTGACTTCTCCCTGCATTTTCAACACAAACAAAAAGAATCTTTTTCATGTCTTGAAAAGAATCATTTCACTGCCTTGATTACAAGACTGGTAATCTTCCTGCCATTGATTTTCTCTCCTTCCATGTATGCTCGCTCTTCTAGCACTTCAATTTTTTCAAATCCAGCTTGTCTAATACATGAAAGATAGTTTTCTTTAGTCAATGCACCATCTATACACTCACACCATTGATCTGAATTAATTTCTCCTGAAGTAAGTTCGACATCTGTGATAAGATCAGATATCACCATTCTTCCACCACTCTTTAAAATTCGAAACACCTCTTTGAATGTATTTGTCTTGTTTGTTGTCAGATTGATGACACAGTTACTAATTACTGCATCAATTGAATTGTGATTTAATGGAATATTCTCTTCAATGTCTCCTTTTTTGAATTCAACATTAGAATAGCTTCCCTTTACTGCATTTTCTCTGGCTTTTTCTAACATTTGATCTGTCATGTCAATTCCAATTGCTTTTCCAGTGGATGCTACTTTTTTTGCAGCCAAGAAAATATCAATACCTGCTCCTGAGCCCAAATCAACTACAATTTCACCCTCCTCTAGTTCTGCATGATTTATTGGGGCTCCACAACCCACCCCCAGAATTGCTTCTTGTGGGATTGATTCAAGATCCTTTTTATCATAGCCAATCAATTTAGTTGCATCCACTGGAGAATCGCCACTATTGCATTCTCCTGGCATACAGCAACAATCCGTATTTCCAGATACTACTATCTTAGAATATCTTTTTTTGATGTCTTCCTTAATTGAATTTTCCATGCTATGGTTTCCTAGGTAAACTATTAAAGTTGTCAAGTAGAAACGAGTACTGTTAGTGTAATTATGGAAACTAAAGGAAAAAAATTGCCGGTAATTCAAAACAAATGTGAGTTTGCAGGATATGATGCAACAAAACTATTGAAAGAAACCTCGACCATTAGAGATCTTATTACAAAAAGGGCAACACTGGAGATTCTCTTTCCGCTGTGTTGCACCACAGAGCCAGTAAGACACAAACAATTCAAAGAATCCCTTAAAGGAATTAGCAGTAAGACATTATCCACAAGGCTATCTGAACTAGTTTCAGAGGGAATATTGAAAAAACAGACATTTGCAGAAGTTCCTCCTCGTGTAGAATATACTCTGACTAAAAAAGGCCAAGAACTAATTGAGTCAATTACAGACTTGCTCGAATGGATGCGAAAGTGGTCAAATAAATAATCCTTCTTTATTTGTTCACTGGTTCTGATAGTAAAATAGAATATTGATTTAAAATTGATAAAATAATAAGCAGTTTTTATCTTGATGTTCCCTTTATCTTAATTTGTTCAGGTTGTCATAAAACTGAAAAAAATTGTATTTGCAAGTAGGATTCCTCAAATATTGGACCGTAAAATCGCACTATATTGTGCCGGTACCCGTCCGGTCCACAACTCTGAATCCACGAACGCAATTAGGATTTTTGAATCAGTTAATCGATGTTAATTGCTGTTAATTGTTCAAAACCAGAAAGGAGGCACTCCCAATTTTATCAGGCAAATTAGATAAAATTACTAATTCTAACTGCAACTTTTCATGATTTTAGGTAAGGGATATGAACCATCACTTTAAAACCCGCCCTGGCACTGATAATCTTTTTCAAATCCACGAGTACACCTTTGACTTGAAAATCCACAGATGTGAAATTATTATTAGAAATGAATAAAAAATTCAGTCGTTTAAATAAAGATGGATCCAAATAATTTTCTATTGGGACAAGATTACCTTAATGATCTTTAGAATATTCTTCATACTGGCACTTGGTAGAACAATGAGTGAGTAGAGGATCTTCGAGGAATTTTCCACAATTTCTACAATTTCTATTCAATGCTATCGCCCAAGAGTAAATTGCTGTTTGTCTTATGTTAGTATGATCCTGTGTAATTTTAAAACAATACAAAATTATTTTTTAGGACGAGTCTTGAACTAAAACACTAAGAATCTTTGACGGTTTAAAATAAATCTAAATAGTTCAAACCTCTTAGGATGCAGACATAAAATTAAATTAATTGTTAGAAGAAAATATTTTAAACATCACTTGAATTTACTGTTTCATTTGTTTTCTCAAATTTCATGATGGTGATTAACTTACAAAATTAATAAAAATTGATAAGATAGATTGTTAATTTTTTCGTAGAATATTTCCAACAAACTAACTTGTAAAATCATTCTAGTTATCGTCTAAAATCATGCGTAAATAGGGAGCATTATATTTTCCACGCAGAGTCGATAAAACTCTTTAACATTTTATTCTCATTCTGTCATG
>JAOTYR010000126.1 GCA_029861785.1 Candidatus Nitrosopumilus sp. | reverse complement strand
GATGCTTTAGGTTGCCCTTTGTTTGCATCTCTTCGCTGTTCTTTTCTATATTCTACCTTCATCCAAATTGGAGTGATGATTGTAGTTACAGCTACCATGATTACAATGGTTGAATATACATCTGAAGTTAAAATATTAGAAGTTACCCCTACACCTGCAACAATCAATCCTACCTCTCCTCTTGATATCATACCAATTCCTACTTTCAATCCTTGAGATTTATTTTTCAAAAGTACCATTGCAGGTAATCCACATCCAAACAATTTTGTGGCAACTGCTATTACGATTATTATTCCACTCAGTCCAAGTATTTCCCAACTTACTGCTCTGAGGTCTACTTGTGCACCAATGATAGCAAAAAACAACGGTGCAAAAATCAAACCTATTTTTCCGATATAATTTTCAATTTTCTCAAATACTTTACTCGTTGATAATGCCATGCCTACGGCAAATGCACCTACAATTGGGGATAATCCTATGATTCCTGCCACTGCTGCTGCTCCAAAAAACGATGCAGTGGCTATCCCCTCAACACTTCCTTTGGCTTTCCATAGTCTGGGAGTAATGACTTTTGGAATTATAATTACTGCGACAATAAGCATTATTCCAAAGAATCCCAACACCGACAATATTGTAAATACAACATCTGAAATTTCCAAGGATTCTACTCCCCATCTCCAATAGCAATTGAGGAGACTACTGATAAAACGGCTATAGCTAAAATATCATCAACCACTGCAGCACCAATAATAAGACGAGCTTCAGGAGATTTGATCTTTCCAAACTCAGTTAACACTTGAATGGAAATTGCGATACTGGTTGCAGTAAGTGCAGTTGCAATTAACATTGATTGTAGTGCATCAAATCCAAATAACTGAAAAACCGCATATCCTGCAAAAAACGGTATGACTACTCCCAGTGTTCCAACTATGAAGGAGTTTTTTCCTCCTCTTAGGAATTCTTTTGGTGTCATCTCAAGTCCCGCCATAAACAAAATTACTATGGCACCAATTTCTCCAAGTATTTTTATCTCATCATTAATTTGCAATACCTGATGTCCATCAACAATAAAGAACGCCCCTAAAGCAAATGGTCCAACAATAATTCCCGCTAACAGTTCACCTAACACAATTGGCAGTTTTAGTCTAAGGAATAACTCTGCCATTAATTTTGCAGCAAATAATAATATTCCAACACCAATTATGGTCTCAATAAACTGTTCTTCAGCCATTACTTTTCATATGAATAATTGGATCCATATAAGGTAATTAATGGTTAAAATTAATTTGGAAGTTACCTAATTATGTGATTTTAATTGAATTGACTGTAACCCCTTTTTTTGCAGTGATCTTTCCAATCTCTTGACTTGAGATCTTGTGTTTTTTGAAAATAGACTTTATCTGATTTACTTGGTCCTTTGGGGCAATCACACAAAATCCTACTCCCATGTTAAATGTCTTGTACATTTCTTCTGGTTTTACGCCCTGCTCCTCAATTAGCCCGATAATTGGAGGTATTTTAGGCAAGGAATCAATCTCAAATCCTATGTTTTTGAGCCTTAGCAGTTTTGTAAATGCTCCCCCAGTAATGTGTGCCAATCCATTTACCTTACATTTCTGAATCATTTCAAGAACTGGCTTTACGTAAATTTCCGTAGGTTCTAGCAATGCGTTTCCTAAAATTCCGACTCCTTTGATTTTGTCTTTGACGGTATATTTTGTTAAAAGTGCTTTTCTTGCAAGTGAATATCCATTTGAGTGAATGCCGCTACTTTTTGCGCCAATAATTATATCTCCTGTTTTTATTTTGTTTCCAAGAACCATATTTTTTTTTGAAACCAAACCTACAACCATTCCTGCGAGATCAAATGAAAATCCTTTCCCTGTAATTACATCTGGCATTATTGCAGTCTCTCCTCCAACTATTGGCATCGCTGATTTTTTTGCACCAGTAACTAGACCTTCTACAATTTTTTTAAAAATTAGTTGATCGTTTTTGTTTGCAGCAATGTAATCAACAAATGAAATTGGTGTAGCCCCAATACAAATTATATCATTTACATTCATTGCAACACAATCAATTCCGATTGTGTTGTATTTTTTCATCAAGTTTGCAATTACTACTTTGGTTCCTACCCCGTCTGTATGCGTAGCTAAAAGTTTTCCGCCAGGAATCTCTACAATTCCTGCATAATGGCCAAACCCATGGGTTATCTTT
>JAOTYR010000125.1 GCA_029861785.1 Candidatus Nitrosopumilus sp. | reverse complement strand
ACAATTCCAATTACTGGAATCCTTGTTGTTACAACTCCTCAAGATGTTGCAAGTCATGTTGCAGTTAAAGCAGTTTCTATGTTTGAAAAACTAAATGTTCCAATTATTGGTGTTGTTGAAAATATGAGTCATTTTATTTGTCCAAACTGTAATGATAAACATTACATCTTTGGCGAAGGTGGTGCAAAGAAAATTAGTGAACAATTTAATATGCCTTTCTTAGGTGAAATCCCATTAAATGCTGGAATCATGACAGGTTCTGATTTGGGCAAACCCATTATGATTACAAACCCTAATTCTCCAAGTGCAATAGCTTTTAGAAAAAGTGCAAAAAATATTGCAGCACAATGTAGTATTCTTGCAGCAAAACTACAAGAAGAAATGGCGTCTGAAAGCACTAATGAAGAACCTGCACCTGAGACAAGTGCTAACTAGTTTCGATTCTTGTGAAATTACCTGATTCTCTACGAGAGCAATTGAAAATTCCTTTGGGGGTACTTTTACCTGAAAGTCAAGCTAACAAAATTAATATCCAAAAACACATTTCAGAATGTTCGTATGTAATTTCTGTTGGTGATAGAACTACTGAAAAGATGATGGACTTTGGTTTAATCCCATCACTGCAAATTATTGATGGTCAGGAAAAAAGAGAGAAAAGAGAACCGCCAAAATTAGAAAATGCAACTGAATTGATTGTAGAAAATCCTGCAACAGAAATCACTTCTCAAAGTATATCTGTCATCAAAAAGGCATTTACATTACAACCTCCGATGAGACTTTTTGTAACTGGAGAAGAAGATCTTTTAGTACTTCCAGTGTGTGTTCATGCACCTGAAAATGCTGTTGTTTTGTATGGTCAACCAAATGAAGGATTGGTTATAGTGAAAATTACTTCCGAAATTAGAAATAAAGCACAAACACTACTTGATCTAATGGAATAATTGGGGTATGATGAGACGGTGGCTGTATGATTTGTGATTACTTTACTAAACCTTCTGACCCTATTAATTCATTATTTTGAAGAAACCTCATTTTTTACAACTAATGAAATTTCAAAATTAATAAAATTCAAAAATAATGGTTTGAATAAAATATATTTTATTTTCAATCCTATTATCTATACAAAACAGTATTTTTGATCGGTGTCAACTACGTTTAGTTGTACCTATACAAAATACTGACATTTCAGAATAAACATCAATTTTTTAAAGAATACATGTGAAACTAGATCCTGAACTTACTTTGCAGATTTTAGAAAAAGTTGGAGTGTATTCTAATAGATTTTCAATTTCTGAACCACAAATGCTACTTTCCACAAAAGAAGTCTTAGATATGCCTCGTGAAATGACTGAGGGAAGAAGAACTTCTGCTTACAAGTATTATGGGGTATCTTATCTTCAACACAATCTAGTTTTTATCAATGTAAGAAAAATACCCGATGAAAAAACCTTGGAAAATACAATAGTTCATGAATTGATCCATATGAGATTTCCATATCTTGCACATGGGAAAAGATTCAACAAATTGGTAAGGAAGGGACTTAAGGGAAAATCCTTCCTACCGTATAGAAAAAGAAGTAAAACCGTCTCTATTTGATTTATATTTTATATAATTGGACAAGAAAAGTATCTCATGCAATTTTCAGAAATTCTCCCATTTATTGCAGCAATTACATCATTTTTAGTTGCTGGTGGGTTGGTATTTTGGATTACAAAACAACCATCTGGAACTAAAGAAATGATGGATATCTCAAATGCTGTCAAAGAAGGTGCTGCAGCATTTCTAAAAAGAGAGATGAAAATTATTGTTCCTGTAGCAATAGCATTATCTGTAATTATTGGTGCATTTCTTCAACCATCAAATGGAATTGCATTTGCAGTAGGTGCAACACTATCTGCAGTTGCAGGAGTTATCTCATTAAAAATCACCGTAAAAGCAGCAGTTAGAGCTGCAAATCTAAGTGGCAGTGGTCTTGGAAAGACTTTTGCTATGGCCTTTAGGGGTGGAGCTACAGTTGGCTTGGCAGTTCCAGCAATGGCTCTTTTGGCAATTACCGGGTTATACCTAATTTTTCCAGATCCAATAACTATTGCAGGTGTGGGTATTGGGGCAAGTCTGATTGCATTATTTATTAGAATTGGTGGTGGTATTTTTACAAAGGCAGCAGATATGGGTGCCGATTTGGTGGGAAAAGTAGAAGTAAATATTCCTGAAGATG
>JAOTYR010000056.1 GCA_029861785.1 Candidatus Nitrosopumilus sp. | reverse complement strand
TGTGCCTGCAAAGCCTATACAAGGGGGTTCGACTCCCTCGGGTACCTTCCTTATTTATTCAACAATTACTTTGCCTTTCATCCAAGGATGTAAGGTACAAAAATAATCAAAGGTTCCTTTTTCATCAAAATCTATACTGAATGGTTGCCCAGGGTCTAAATACCCACTATCAAACAGACCGCTTGGTTCACCATAACTTCCAGAAGTTACACTATGAAAGGCAGCATCTTCATTTAACCAGGTTATTTGCCGTCCCTGATTTACAGTTATTATTGATGGAATATAACATGAATCTGTTTCTTCACATCCAGGGCGAGATACTTTGGTGGGCATTATGACATCACCTTCAATTACAATTTCGGTATCTTGTTTAATTTCAGAGTCTTGACTTTGAGTTATAACAATGACTGAAATCAAGACCAAAGCAGAAGTTATTCCAATTGAGAGTTTGTTTTTTTTCAAATAAATCACCTTTAGAATAGAGTTATTATGTAATGTTTTCACACTGCTCTTTAAATATCAACCATTTGATTTTCTAGAGAAGATTATGTTATCTTTTTTAGTGAAAGACTGGCAATCAGGGTTCACGGGGATTTGAATCTGTTGGTTTTAGGGGTTCATAAAATATTGTGTTGAAAAACTAGTCCGGCAGGATTTGAAGGTTTTTGGTAATAACTTGGTTCAAATCCGTAGAGGCTTGAACCGTTTTTGGGAATAATTTTAGGTCCGTCAAATGGCCTTGATAAATTTCTGTGGGCCTCGTATTGTCCTAATGTACATACCAATTTGTAGAAACACTAATGAATAAATTAGAAACGATTTTGGTTGGAATGAAAAAGGCAGCAGCAGAAATAATGGTCATAGCTGGAATGGTCATTTTGCTGATCTATATTTTGGATGCTATGGTTGGAGAAGGTGAAACAGGTTTCCTGCCAATGACTGCCGAAGAAAGAGGTAGAACATTTGGAACCTCATCAATGATATTATTTTTTGTGTCATTTGGAGTTGGCTATAAGGAACGTTCGTTACTATTAACTTCCATACTTATTGCAGGAGGGGTATTGATGGGAACATCGGTACTTGTTGCATCAGCAATGGCTGAAGGTGGACTCTCTGAAGCTCCTGCTGCATTTATAGCTGTGATCATAGTTGGATACATCATCATGGCACTAGGCATACTAAGAGTAATTAGTGGAAAAGATAAAAAATAATTTCAAAGCCGTCAAAGAGACATAGTGTTTTAGGTCAAGACTCCCTTAAGACAACCATCATTTTAAATTTATAATCAATAGTTTCACCTTCGATTCTTGGAATATCGTTGATTGTTATTTCATCTAAAAGAGTCCAATCAGATTTTAAATATTTTAGCATGTTAAGGAAATAGTCTGCCTGAAAATCATCAGGGTAAACAATACACAGAATGCCTTCTTTGTTTAAGAAATTTGAATATTTACTGAGTAGATCTAGTTGGGTGGATTTCTCAAATCCATGAAGAAGCATATCAAATAAAATTATATCAAATTTTTTCTCCAAATGTAAATTCTGAATATCATCTACAATGCCATCAATCTGAAGTCCTTGTGATTTAGCTCTGTCGATCATTTGTTGAACTCCAACTTGCGAGTTATCTACTGCAGTTACATTGTATCCTATTGAGGCAAGAAATAATGAATCTCTACCTTGTCCACAACCCAAATCGAGTAGATTATCTCTTAGCGGACGGTTATTGAAATAGTCCTGTAATTCTTTGTATGGATTACCAAACATCTCTGGTTTTTCCTCATATGTGTTGTCAAAAGAATCAGATTCCAATAGATTGTTTTCCCTTTCGTTTTATTAAAAATTCTAGCTTTACGATAGGTTTTGGACGTCAAAGCGACTTGGTGTTTTAGTTCAGGACTTTAGGTGGTTTTATAACAGGTGAATTAATAATATTACCTCATCTTGGATGAATTAGTCGTAAAAAGAAATTTTACAGATATCTACACGCAAAAATTTCCTGATGATTATCTTGAAGAAATGAAAAGACTGCATTATCGTATTCCTGATAAAACAAAAATACTCTATCTATCACTTGCAAAACAACTTTACAAAAAACTATCAAGATCAATCAATATTTTGGATATCGGAAGCTCATATGGAATTAATTCTGCACTGATGAAACATGACTTGGAAATGTCAGATCTTGATGATTTCTTTTTGCAAGAAGATGGTACCAGCCTAGAACAAACAAGGCAATTTTTTGAAAAAATGCCCTCAAACGATAACCTAAATTTCTATCAAATAGATATTTCAAATCCTGCACTTCAATTCTCTGAAGACGTAAAATTATGCAAGAAAGGAATTTGTGTAAACCTTGAAACAGATAGTCTTCCGCTCAAAGAAATTCCTTCCTTAGACATGATAATTGCGACAGGCTGTATTGGTTACATTGGATTCAAGGCATTTTCAAATCTCTTTGAATTAATCAAAAAACAACAAACAAAATACTCCCAATCAGATATAGACAAGCCTATTTTTGCCTTTTCAGTTCTAAGGATTTTTGATATGGAGAAAATCCGACAGACCTTTGATTACTATGGTTATTCTCTTGTAAGAACAGATTTGGATCCAATTCGTCAAAGACGATTCTCAGATTCGGATGAAAGACATCAAACCATTTCTCTTTTGAAAAGTAAAGGAATAGATGTAAAGGGCTTTGAAGATGACGGTCATTTTTATGCTCATTTTTATGTTGCAAGTCCTAAGAGATTAGAAAATCATCTAATTTCAATGTCTAGACATATGGAAAAAAATGTACAAATTGAGAACTAAAATAAAATTAAACAAGAAAAAGCCTTTTCTTCCCAAAAAATAATTTCAAAAAAATGTCGATTTTCTAATTATTTAATGCTGAATTTTCCTCTTTCTCATATTGCAATGTTATTTTATCGCTTTTCACTTTGTATCTCTAACAAAGCATAATCCAAACTGATCATCATACATTGAAAATGAATTTGCTCCTCAGTGGTATTACCACAGGAATGACAGAAAAACTGATTTGCTTCTTTGCATATCTGGCAGGTTTTGTTTACTTCTAATTTTGTTCCACATTTTCTACAAGAATCAGTTTTCATAATTTTTAAAGAAAATAAAGTGCATTTAAAGGAATTGAAAATTAGATAGGACTAATTAGCTACTTCTAATTTTTTCCAAACTTTATTCTTATTCCTTAGAATCAGAATAAATTAATTGTAAAGATTCCTTCCCAAAAAATAATTTCAAAATTTAATTATTCAAGAAAACAATTTTCTGGAAACCACCCAATGCAATAATGGTTTAACGCTCCAGAGGTAATTATGTAATTACCAAATTCTCTAAATATATAACATTCTAGAATACCCGTTTGGCTCAAAATGAAAGTGGTCTATTAGAATACATTCCAGGATCACAAGTGTTGTTAATTGAGAAAAGATCTACCCCACCACTAGAAGGATTTTCAGAAAACATAAAGGACAATATTCATGAGCACGCAGAGAACTCAAAAAGTGAAGTTGAAAAAGGAAATAATTTTCTTCAATGGGTTTTAACAAGAGTTTTTGAAGCTACCGAGGATGATGCAGCAGATGCGATTGTTGATGGAGCAAATGATCTTGGAATAGATGCTTATCTTCCGGTAGATTTTTCAGATAATACTATTCGTCTATTTCAATCAAAATATGGAACGTCACATTCTCTTGAAGCAATAGCAAAATTCAAAGAAGATTCCAAACGTCTTCTTGGAAAGGATGTTACTAAAATGAGATCAGAGTTAGCTCAGCTTGTTACAACAATCAAAGAAAAAAAATTAAAAATAAAATGTTGCTATATAACTGATCAGAGAGTGAATTATGAAGATGAGTTAATCGAAATTTTAGATATAGAAAAAATTATTCAAAAGTTATGGGACAGGATAAAAAAACCTGCTGCAGGCAAAAAATCTTCAATAAAATTAGAAAAAATGTTACGGTACGATAATACTATTTTAGGAATTTTAAAACTCCGAGAACTTACAGAATTTGTTAGTAAAAATAGGGACTATGTCTTTGAATCAAACATAAGACAATGGATGCAGTTTAAGACTACTGTAAACAAAGGATTACGAGAAACTCTTCAAAACAATTCTGGTAAATTTTTCTTTTATAACAATGGAATTACAATCGTAGTCAGTGATTTTGAAGAGTTGAGGGATAACACAATAAAACTTTATGCACCTCAAATAGTAAATGGTGCACAAACATCTAATTCAATTGTAGATCATGCAAAACGAACGAAAAATATGAATGGCTCCATGACAGTTACAATAATCAAAGCAGATGACGAACAAGAACAGAATAATATCACAAAATATCGAAATTCACAAAATTCTGTAAGAGGAAAAGATCTTGTCTCATTAATGGATTTTCATAAATCTATCAAATCTCAATTAAAAAATTGTGGATATTTTTATGAAATTCAAGCTGGATCTTTTGATACCAAATCCAAATCTAAACAGTGTGAATATGAAGGAGATTCAGCCTATAACAAATATCTTCCAGATAATCACAAAAAAGTTATTGTTGCAAAAGATGCAATCCAGGTTCTAGTAGCTGGAATAGAACAAAGGCCAACTGAAGCATATAGCTCTCCTGCTCAATTCCTTCCTCGTGGGAGTAAATATGATGATGTTTTTAATGATAATCTCAAAGACGATTACAGAGTTTTACTCTATCCGTATCTTGTAAAAGAATATGCAAAAAAAGTACTAAAATATGGAAAGAAAGGAGGACACAAAACTAAAAGATATGCTACTTTGTTTTATGTTGCAGTATACTTTAGAATCATGTATAAAAAAATTCTAGAGACCAAAGGTGATTTTAAAAGAGATGTTGTAAAACTTGAACCAATATTTCGCAGTTTTAAACTAAATTCTAGAATTCTTAAAACCACAGATATTGTTGTGACAAAATTTCTAGAGGACACTATTGTTGATGATGAAATTGAATTAGCAAATACTAAACATAATTTCTTCTCACAGCATGTCTGGAATGACACGATGTTAAGAGTATTGGATAAAAAAATCAGGCAAGAGGAAGATGAAATTTTATCTTTAAAAAAACTTGCAGAAAATTTATTTTAAATTTTAAAGGTAGAAGTCCAACCAAGTAAAAAACTTGCAGGAGGTTTACATTGGCCAGACTACCTACCTTAATTTTGTATAATCTAGTGATATTTAACATGATTTTTTAAGGGCTTCTAAACCCAGAATGTTTTTTATACTGATTAAAAATAGCAAGTGTGCTTTGGGATCTAAGTACAAATGCGCAATTTGCAATGAGGTGGTTTCTGTGCGTTTTAATCCTATGAAAGAATGGTCGATGGAAGGAGTGCTTTGTGGTGAGTGTTATTCAAAAAAATTAAGTGAGTATTATCCTGGAGATCATGTTCGAATAAACAAAGAATAGAGTTAATTCGTTTTTGAATATTTATTGATGTTCAGACAATTCCATGCAAGAGCATCATCTTTAACATTTTTCTCATCTAAAAACGCAATATCAGTTACAGTTTTTTTCTTTTTTAGTAAATTAACTTGAAAACTTTCAAATTTTTTACAGATACAAACCTCATACAGACAAACATCCTCGTCATTTTTGTCGTGGTCTTCTGCTGCATGACCGCAATTACAAATAGCGTCATTTTTTACATCACTCAGATTTTTTTCTGAATAAATACCTAATCGTAAATATGCTTCACCCTCATGACCTTTTTTGAAGCGTTCATAATTTTCTGATTTAGGTAGAATTTTGAAAAATGATATATTTGATTGAGGATGCTGGGAATCAGAACCCATGATGAACCAATAATTATCATCACTTTCTACAAATCGTACTTTTATGGAATGATCTAACCACCAGTTGATTGTATCATGCCAAAGATTAGTTGCTTGTTTTCTTTCGTTAAAAAGAGGCACAACATTCATTCGTAGATCATAGTAACGATAAGCCACACCCACAAAGTCATCAAACCAAGGCACTGGAGACTGATGCGACAATATCAAAAAAACACGGCTAGAGCATATTTATCTGATCTGAAATAGTGGTAATACCCTTATATCTTGGTTAAAGGTTATTTTGTATATGGCATCGTATAGGACAAGCATGCAAATAGTTGGAGACCTTTTGACAGCTACCGAGCAGTCTGGTCAGGAGGGAATAAAAACTACGTCTCTACTTACAAGAGCCAACTTATCACATTCCAGATTATCAAAATTTTTGTCTAATCTTACTGGAGCAGGCCTAATTAATAAAATTGAATTTGATGGAAAAAATACATTTGTAATAACTTCAAAGGGAAGACAATACTTGGAGTCTTATGTAAAATTTGCAGATGTTGCAGAATCTTTTGGATTAGAATTATAAATTTATTTTTTAGACCTTCTTTTTCGAGTCTCTTCTTGTCTTAATTTTCTAGTTTTAAAAGAACTGTAAAGAATTACAATTATTGCTCCTGCCAACATAGAATAGAATAATTGGTATTGGGGAGGGGTACGAGTAATTGCAATTCCCATTCCCGCAATTAGGAAAATTAAAACAACTAGGAGGTATTTATCCACAAATTTTTTGATTTGCAAAACCATATATCTTTTTGAATAGCAATTCGAAAATAGAAAAATTATGGCAAAAATGCTTGAATTATTTGGATTGGGTCTTATTGCAATAATGACATTGGCCTTTGTTGGTGCATTCCAACCTCAGGTGGAAAACGGATTATCCCCTGTATTTTGGGCATGTGCAGGAGGAGCATTAATGATTATTTTCTATCGAAAGTGGAAAAGAAAACAAGAAGAGGAAAAAAATTAAAATTATTTCTTATGAAGTGATCAACTACAAATCAACCGGCAGATCTATAAAGGACAATTCGACGACATAGTAAGGGTAGAAGATGACAGACCAATCAAAACAATGGTGGAAAGGTTTAGGAGAAGAGCTTGAAACTGACATCGAGACCCTAAATGAATAAAATCAACAAAAACTAGAAATTTTCAAATTAATATCAAAATTAAAAAAGCCTCGAACGGGATCTGAACCCGCGGCCTAACGCTTACGAGGCGTTCGCTCTACCAGGCTGAGCTACCGAGGCGCTTTTGGCTTATTCTATCAGAGTTTATAAAAAGCCTTTCTGGTTTTGATAAGATGAAAAAAACTATTTCTGGAATAAGAGGAATTTTTGGAGATGATTTTACTTTACGAGAAGTACTAGAGTTTTGTAATAATTTTTCATCATTAATTACTACTAAAAAATGTGTAATTGGAAAAGATACCAGGCCATCAGGAATCATGGTTAAAGAATGTGCTAGTGCTTCATTGAGACAAAATGGAGTTGACCTATTTGATCTTGGAACAGCACCAACTCCAGTAGTTTTTCATGAATCAAGAAAATACGGTTCAGGAATCGTCATCACATCATCACACAATCCAATTGAATGGAATGGACTAAAATTCATAATCGATGGTAGAGGAATTAATGAAAGTGAATTACCTAAGATATTAGAAAATTACAAAAACAAGGAAACTTCGTTTGGTTCTGAGGAGAAAATTGAATCATCATACCTAGAAGATGCAAAAAAGATTATTGGGACTATAGAAAATACGCCTAAAATTACTGTAGACATTGGTGGTGGGGCAGCAAAAGAATTTGCTCCAAGTTTACTGGAACAATTAGGTTGTGAAGTTCAAGTGATTAATCCAGATCTTTTTGACTGCAGTAGGGGACCAGATCCAACATCAGATAATTTGACTGATCTTGTTTTAGCTTCTGCAAAAAAAGATATTGGATTTGCTTTTGATTTAGATGGAGATAGACTAGTAGTTGTTAAAGATGGAGTAAAACAAACACCAGACATTACCCTTGGTTTGGGAGTTGCAAAATCTTTAGATCTTGGTTACAAAAATTATGTTCTAAGTATTGACACTAGTGTTTCAATTGAGAAATTTATTTTAGAAAATGGTGGGACTGTTCAGCGCTCAAAGGTTGGTGAGGCCAATGTCATTGATTTAATGATAAAAACAAACGCTCAAGCAGGAGGGGAAGGAAGCAGTGCAGGTTTTATTTTACCCGAATTTAATTTCTGCAGGGAAGGAATTCTTACCAGTGGACTAATTGCATCAATGTTTGGAAGCTCTCAATTTAATGATGTCTTGAGTTTTATGGGAAATTATATTCAGATAAGAGAGAAAACAAATGTTGATTCATCTTATCACGACAAAGTCATAGAGAAAGTTACAAGTAAATTAAATACAAAATATTCTGAGGTAATTACCCTGGATGGCATTAAAGGAATAATTGATGAGGACAGTTGGGTTTTAATTAGAAAATCAAACACTGAAGACATTATTAGAATTTCAGCTGAATCAAATGATCTAGAAAAGTGCCAATCAATTGTAAAGGGAACAACCAAAGTAGTGAATCAATGTTATGAAGAAGTTAGATGAATCTGAGATAATCAAAAATTTTCAAAACGTATTCGGAGACAAGAGTTTTGTTTCTGAAGATGTCGAATCTTTTTCTGCGGGTAAAACCAGAATTATAGTCAAAGTAGACACACTAGTCCAAAGTACAGATATTCCACCAAAAATGAGCCTAAAGGATGCTGCA
>JAOTYR010000124.1 GCA_029861785.1 Candidatus Nitrosopumilus sp. | reverse complement strand
AGAAATAAAGAGTCCTGGAAAATCAGTAAGAATCGTTCATAATCTGACAAAACTACTGCAAAATATTTCAATGGTTGGAAATAATGAAAAAAATGTTCTCCAGTGGGCATCGCTGCCATCAATTACCCCTTCAATCAAAGTCGAAAAAATCAAGGTAAATTCTATCTAAAAAATCTCTAAAAACATCAAAAAACCAGGCACGAATATAGCTCAAATTAGGAAAGAAAAGACTAGGTATGCCACGTATGCCATGGCTAAGATTACCCCCATTGCTTTGTTTATCACTCCTGTTTTTAGAGCAACTAGTAACGAGATACTAAACGCAATCATTATTGCATAATCAATAAAGACATCAGATGCAACAATCACACTTCCAAGGGTTGCACCAACTCCCATTATCATTAAAATGTTGTAAATGTTACTTCCAATAATATTCCCAATACCGATATCAGTGTGGCCTTTACGAATTGCGATAATTGAAGTGATTAGTTCTGGAAGTGAAGTTCCAATTGCAATCACTGTTAGTCCAATAAGTTTTTCAGAGAGACCAAACTCCTGAGCTAAAACCACTGCATTTTCAACTGTGAGATAAGCACCAATGCCAAGTAAGAATACACCAAGTACAATCAGTCCTGCAGCTTTAAGATAAACACCATTTTTTGTATCACTTATTTCTTCATCATTTTTGTTTCTCTGTTTTTTTACATCCATGTATGTATAAATTGTAAAAGCTATTAGAGAGCCAATTAAAATTAATCCATCGTATTGTGAGATTTCTCCATCTAGTGATAGTGCAAATAACAAAAGAGAAACTCCCAACATAATTGGAATTTCTTTGCGTAGTGTGGACTTGCTTACCGCAAGTGGAATAATTATAGCTGCAATACCAATAACCATTCCAACGTTTGCAATGTTGCTTCCAATAATATTTCCTAAAATTATCTCACTATGTTCACCAGCTGCTGCAATACTTGCAGCCAATTCTGGAGTTGAGGTACCATAGGCAACTACGGTCATGCCAATTATCATATTGCTTATTCGGAGTTTTTTTGCAATTACCACACCACCACTTACAAGCCAGTTTCCACCAAAGCATAGCAAGGCAAGGCCCACTGCAGTAAGGGCCACATTGATGGCAATATCCATACTGAGAGTTCAGATCAAGGTTGTTTAAAGGAGATGATATACCATAAATTCACAATTATAACAATTGCTGTAAACCTGAATTCCGCTTTTAAAATTAATATTTGATCAATAATCCAATAAAATTATTTGAATAGTTTTCCCATTAGATTGTCATCAGTTCGCATTTGAGCGCCCATTGATGGAGAATTTTCCATACCATTCATCATTTTTGGCATCATAGTATCTACCATTTTGCCAATCATATTTCCCATCTTAGAGTCACCGCCCATGTTAAATCCCATGCTAGACATTGCTTGCTCCATCTGTTTTCCAGCATCAGAAGAGCCAAACATTCCGCCCATTTGTTTACCGGCTTGACCTTCACCAACCATTCCCTTTCCTTCAAGAACATTCATCATTTTTTCATTTGATTTTATTTTTTCAAGCACTTCTGGATTTTCTGCAACTCTCTCGATTACTTGATCTCTTAATTGACGACTTTGCATAATCGTTGCAATAAGAGCATCTAGTTGTTCAGGATGCTTTTCCATTAAATCAAGGTCAGCTACACCCCATCCTCTATCAACTGATCTTAGATAGCTAGCTGGAGTGAGACATGCCGGGTTACCTGATTCTCTTACCATCAATACAAAATTTTCTTTGCAAGCAACTTCAGTTGGTGCTATTCCAGAGAGTATTTGAGATCTAGGAGACTTTGGCATTATTTGTAATTCTTCAACATTACTAGGTTCAACTTCTTTTTCCAATTCATCAAGTTTTACTGGTATTTTCAAACCTGAAATAACTGCTTTAATGGAACTAGGGTCATCGGCTCTGATTTGTACTTCAATTAAATTACAACTGCCTGGAAGAATAATTCTGTCTTCGGTTCCGAATTTTGTTAACAGAATAGTTTCTTTATCAGAGACTATAGAAATATCGCTTGCGTTTATTGTTTGATCTCCTGTACATCCTTGAAATTCATACAAAAATGTTCCAGGAATCTGAAGCTCCGTTACCGATCTTGAATCTATGTAAAAATTTTCATGACTCTGTTTTAATTTAGTTTCACGTTCTTGTGTTAATTCAGAAGATCTTTCTGAAAGTTTTTCATATCTATCTGAACTATCATAATCCCATAATGAATCCTCATACAACATTACACAGTTTCCTGAAAATTCATGAAGTTGGTATCGGTTGTAAAAATCAAG
>JAOTYR010000055.1 GCA_029861785.1 Candidatus Nitrosopumilus sp. | reverse complement strand
TCGAATTAATGGATCACCTGCTTGTGTCAAACCTGCAACTGCTGAAAGATTTCAAAATCTAGGCTTGGCCTTTATTCCAATCAAGGTTACTAATTTAGAAAAAGAAATAGAAAGACCTCAACCAACCAAGGATGCATCTGTTCAATTCAAAGATGCACAGAATGAAATTAAAACGATTCCAGCTTCTAGTGGAACCTTTGTGAATTTTTACATTACAGATGATGATTTGAATATAGCACATGCTGGAGTGGAGATTATTTCTACAGCAGGATTACTTGAATTTACAATCAATGGAATTTCTGTGGATGGCCCTGAGAAAATGATTGAGACAGGTCCTGATACTGGAGTATTTTTTGCAAAGTTACGGTTACCTGAAACAATTAACGGAAAACCGATTAATCAAGACGATATTGTGGAGGTAAGATACCTAGATGAGTCTGATGCAGCAGGAGAAAAAAGAATTTTGGTAAAATCATTTCCTTTAAGAAAAACGTTTGCTCAGATTCAAACCTCTGCAGATAAAACAAGAATTGGTCACGAATTTGTAGTACGGCTTTACGAACCAGATGCAAATAGAGATTCCAAAGATGTAGATAGAATTCCAATAAACAGATTAGAATATCGTGGAGAGGGAGGGATTAGAATAACACTTGCTGACCCAAAGTTTGATGCAAACTCTAGCTATCTTCTTGAAACAGGAGAAAACACTGACATCTTTGAAGTCAAAATAAAAATTCCTCGACAGTTAGATGGAAAGGTTGTACACATTGGAGATTGGTATGAGATTAGATACATTGATGTATCAACACCTTCAGGAACTAGTGAGAAAATTATTCTTAAAGGAAAGATTGGATGAATATAATATTTTCAATATAGATTTAGAGACAAAGATATACTCATAGTTTTTGGTATAATTGGTGGAAATAGGTAATCTGGGTTTAGGCATTGGATTAGTAGTAATGGGAGTAATTGTAGTGTTTGTAGGGCATTATTTTAGTAAAAAAATTGGAGTATTTCACGTATTGATTTACTTTATGGCATCCTTTGTACTATTGACTGGAGTTTTGTTGCTCTTTGCATATGACAGACCTCCGATATTTTTCTGAAAAAAATGAATATAATAACAAAAACTTGTTAGGTTTTACATTGTTCTTTAATTGTGTCCAATAACGTTGACTATACTTTTGAGTGACGCCTATGAGGACAGTAATTGAAAATTTCTTAATTAACCAGATTCTTTGCGTATTTTGAGATTTGGATCTTAGATGATTTCCATCGTGAAATATAACTATAAAAAAAGTCTCAGAAAATAAAAAAAATCAGTAAAAATACTGATGGGGTTATACGTTTTTCCTGGCGTTTGTAACTGCTCTTGCAACCAATATAGTCAGAATAACTGCTGCTATAGTTACTACTATTGCATATATCAGCAATGGTCCAATCGCTTCTGCTGTTCCAAAGATCTCTTTGAAAATTGCCTTGATAGCTTCGTTCCAAGCCAAGGCTGCAACCAGACCAAATGCAGCAGTAATGAGTGCAGCAATCTTATCAAGAGCTACAACCTTTAGTGGTTCTTCTTTTACTTCGTCTGCCATATTTCCGCTCGAAACATGGCCCATTTAAGGAAATCGGACCCCTTAGGCGTAAATTCCTCAGGAAGGAAAATCCCACCAATTGTAGGATTTTAAAAAAAACATAATTCAATTGTCAACATTTGATATAACCTAAAGATTTTATTCAAAACAACGAACTATTTTTGTGCTCAATACAGTCTACAAAGATGCCATAATCAATAGAGAGAAGATGCTATCTGTTCTAAAAGGCCCAAAATTTGAGCAAATTCTTCAAAAGGCCAGAGAAAATTGGATCGATTACCAGCCTATTAAATATGAATCAATTATTTCAGGAATTGATTCAAGTTTTAACAATACAAAATTTCAAGGAATAGAGCTTTGGGCAGCTACCGCAGTATCCGTAAAATCAAATGGAGAGATTCTAGTTGATTTACATGATTCGGGGTTGGGATCAGACATTGACATTTCAAGGATTGCTAGCAAAATGGAGATAGATGCATGTGAAAAAACGATAGATGAGGTAGATTTAGTTTTAATGGATGGATCCCTTCACTCTCAATTTATGACTCGGCAGGCAACATTAGATGCTTTGGTGGTAAAAACTATGAAAAAGAAAAATAATGTCATATTCATTGCGAAGACCTCAAATACAAAAAAACAGTTTGAAAAGTTGGGATCATTAGCAGGAGATATTTATTATTATAATCACATAACTAAAACTCCTGGTTTTTCTAAATTATTTGTTGAAAAAAGATACAGTCACGATAAAATAATTTCTTCAACGTTTGTAAGATTAAGTGAATCAACTCCAATCATCAAATTGGAATTTTTAGGAGAAGATCATTCCGAAGATGAAATTAAATCTGTATTAAACAAATTATACAAAAACAGTGTTGGTGGATACCCCTATGCCCTAAAACTCGCTCACAATAACTGTAAAATATCCGACAGAGAACTTGGAAAGATGGTAAGTCTTTTGGGTTTAAGCAATGAAATTGGTTCTAGGGAGGTTCTAGGTTGAGTCTAGGTTATGTTATTGGTGAATCAAAACCAACTTTTGTAACTGCACTAACATCAAGAGCTCTATCTGTAGGTGAATATGTTATAATTGATACTGAAGAGGGGAAAATTCTTGGGTTAGTTGAGAAATCAAAAATACTAAGTGCAGCATTTGCAGATGTTAGAAATTTTGATGAGGCAGCAGAAAGTACGGAGATAGCAGAGATAAACAAAAGAGATAAAACCTTTACCGCAAATATAGGAATTTTAGGTTTTTTAGATAAATTACAAAAAGGGCAGTCAATAATTCCGGCAATTCCACCAATTCCAGGCACAGAAATAACACAACCTACAAAACAAGAACTTGAGGCAATATTTAGCTCTACAAAACAAGGATGGGTAAAAATTGGAAACCTGCTAAGAAATAAAACAATTGAAGCCAAAATAAATTTAGATAAAATTGTCTCAAGACATTTGGGAATTTTAGCTATGACAGGTATGGGAAAAAGCAACCTGGTCTCCTTGATTACAAAACAAATTGGCAAACTAAGAGGAACTGTAATAATTTTTGATTACCATAACGACTATACTTCATTGAATATTCCTCGAGTTAATGTTATTGATGCAAAAATTAATCCAAGATTGCTGGATTCAGACCAGCTCTCAGAAGTATTGGAAATAAGAGATGGTGCTAATGTACAACAAAGAGTGTTACGAATGGCTTTTACAAAAAATGTTAAAGAATCAAAAGAATTTTGGAGAAAATTAGAAAACGAATTAGAATTTATTGTAAATGCAGAAGATAAAAAGCTAAAGGAGATAAGAACCTCAGCTTTTAGAGTACAAGATATTGTAGAAGAAGCTCAAAAAAGATTTGAAGACATTTTAGATCCTGATATGGGAGATCCTATTAGTTTCATAAAGGAAGGAAAGACAAACATTCTAAATATTTCAGAACTCTCAGAAAAACAAGCTAATGTAGCGTTGGCTTTTTATTTACAACAGTTACTAAAAGATAGAAAAGATGCAAGTATAGCAAAACATGGAAGAACAACTAGAGAAAGAAACTATAGATTTCATTCGCCAATCTTTGTTATTATTGAAGAAGCACATGTGTTTATTCCAAAAGATCATGATACTAATGCAAAATACTGGGCAGCCAAAATCGCAAGAGAGGGAAGAAAATTTGGACTAGGTCTTGGAATCGTATCTCAAAGACCTAGAAGTGTAGACCTTAATGTCCTCAGTCAGATGGGCTCTTTTGCAATAATGAAAATTATTCAAGAAGATGATCAACACCAAATAGCCTCAGCAACAGAGGCCACCAGCCGTGAATTGATTTCACAGTTAACTTCTCTGAACGTGGGGGATGCCGTTCTCGTGGGCCAATGGACAAATCTTCCATCATTAGTACATGTTGATGAAGTTAAAGAAAAAATTATGGGATCGGATCAAAGTGCAATAGACGCTTGGGCAAACGCTGAGAAGATGAATGAGATAGCTGTAGAATCAACTCAAGGGTTGATTCAAAAAGATTTGTTATTGGATTAAATGTTATTTTCACACATTTCAGATACTCATTTGGGATTAGTACAGTATGCATCAGAAGAACGAGAACAAGATATCTATCTTGTATTCAACGAAGCCATTGATACATCAATTAAAGATCATGTGGATTTTGTAATTTTTGCTGGTGATATATTTAATGTTCCAAATCCTACTGGAACCGCAATAGTTCAGATGGCAAATGCGCTAAAAAGATTAAAACAAAATAATATCGATTCTTTTTTTATTTTAGGGGAACATGATATTAGTAGAATTCGTGCAACTCCTATTCCATATGTATACCATAACTTGGAATTTTCAAAATACATTGGACAGGGAATACCTATTGAATACAAAGGAGTGTGCTTAGCAGGTTTTGATAAAATTAGAAAAGCCGAGATTTCACAATTTGAAGAAAAATTTGCCCAAGTTGATAAAATAGCTAAAGAACATTCAGGTCATAAAATTTTGGTGCTTCATCAAGGAATTACAGAATTTAACAAATTTGCCGGAGAATTCCAATCAACTGATCTTCCAAAAAATTTCACATATTATGCAATGGGACATCTTCATGATACAGATATTAAAAATTTTAATCATCTTGGAGGCCCTATTGCATATCCAGGCTCAATTGAACTAACAACAAGTGAAGGAATCAAAGAGGCAAAAAAAGGATTTTTTGAAGTAGATATTTCAGAAAAAGAAGCTAAACCAAATTGGATTCAATTGAAAACAAGACCGCAATTCTCAGTAAAAACAGAATTTTCAGATATGACAAAAACAGTAGATGAAATGTTAGAAAAGATATCTCCGTCAACAAGAAAGCCCATAGTAGAGATAAAAATTCATGGTGAAAATATAGAAACAGACCAAATTCAAGCCCAGATGAACAGACTTCAGGCTCAAACTCTTAGGTGTTTTTGGAAAATTATTTCAAAAGAAGTTTTAGATTCTTCCATATTTCTTGATAGGCCAAATGCTATTGATGATGAAATGCTCAGATTATCCATAGAGTCAACAGGATCAGAACAAATAGCAAATTTTGCAATAAAAGAACTACTCCCATCTTTGGCAATTAACCAGATAAAGGAAGCAACAACTATCGTTGTGGAAAATTTTGAAAATTTCAAAAAGGAGAAAAAGAAATGATAACATCAATAGAATTAGGAGATTTTTTATCCCATTCCGAAACCAAATTAGATTTTGAGAATGGAGTAACAGTTTTTGTTGGGCATAATGGTGCAGGAAAATCAAGTATAATTGATGCTTTTACTTTTGCATTGTTTGGTCAACACACAAGAAAATCAAATAAAGGTTTGATAAAGCGTGGTGCCACACAAGGGTTTTCCAAAGTAGAATTTACGGTAAACAAAAAGCAATACCAAGCTGTAAGAAAAGTTGATAGTAAAGGAGGGCTAGCCGCTAAACTTTCTGAAAAAACAAATGGTGAGATCACAGAAATTGCGGCCGGGGAAAGAAAACAGTTTGGAGAATCTATGACGAATGAAATTGAAAAAATAATCGGTTTGGATTTTGAAAAATTAAAAATTGCATCTATTGTTCAACAAGGGGAACTTAATTCAATAATCAAGGCCAAACCAAAGGAATTCAAAGAATTACTCAATGCTGTGATTGGTATTGACAGATTAGATGTTGCTTCAAACTCAATGAAGGATGTGATCAAAAATTTTCGAGAAAAAATACGTGATGATGTAGGATATGATGATACTCATTTTGATTTATTATTGCTGGATTTGGAAAAAAATAAAACTGAACTTAAAGAGGCCATACCAAAAAAGGATCAAATTAGAAAAAACCACGAAAAACTTCAACAAGAAATTATGGATTTACGGAAAAAATTAGACGATGATGCTTCAAAAATCGACAAAATAAAACAATTAGAATTAAGAAAGCATGAACTTCAATCATATGCCAACGAAGCGATTAGAGAGATCCAACAAGAGATTACCGAAAATGAGCGTAAAATCAAAGATTGTGAAGGATGTTTTCAATTTGTGGGCTTAAAAAAAGATTTAGAATCAAAAATTGAGAAGGTGAATTTAGCTTTAGAAGGAGCTCAAAGGAAGATTCAAGAACTTTCCAACCAAGTTGCATCCCTTAAAGAAAAACAAATACTTGCTGCAAAACTTCAGTTAAAGGATAACAAATGTCCTGTTTGCGACTCAGATGTTGAAAAACTAAATCCGATATTTCAAGAAGAGCATCTAAGAGATGAACTTGTTTCTATCACAGAGAAAATAGAGATCACTAAAAAGGAACAAGAGATGTATAATAAAAAAAGATTAGAATTTGAAGAGAAATTACATAATGCAAGAGATGCCGAAGTCACACTTAAAGCTCATTCAATTAATAATGAAGATGAATTAAAAAAAATTAAAGAAGAAATTCAAATTAAAAAAACTAAAGTTAAAAAAATTCCCTCAACATCAAAAGGTAGTCTTTTAGAAATAGCTCAAATCGATTCTCATGCTAAAACCATTTTTGAAAATATTATAAAATTGGAAGAAGATACCAAAGGATTTGATGAAGTTGAATTCACATACCTAAAGAATTCTATTGATGAAAAACAAACTAATCTTTCACAAATGGATCAATTACTTGGAGGAATTATGGAGAAAATATCCAAGAATGAGACCCAAATTGAAACTATTCAGAGAGCCATTTTCGAATTAAAAGCTGTAAAGGATTACATGAAACAGTTAGAGATTATCCAATCAAATATTTTTAGCAGAGACGGTCCAGTTGCAACTAGCTTAAGATCATGGGCACTGAATACAATTTCAACAAAATCTTCAGAATATCTTACTTTACTTAATACAAAAATCCAGAGAATTCAATTATCAGAAAAAGCCAGAGATGTCAGTATTGCTTGCTATTCCAAGAAAGAAATTTTAGATTTAGAATCATTAAGTGGTGGAGAGCAGGTAAGTGTTGCCCTAGCCTTAAGACTAGGTATGGCTAAACTTTTGGGAGCATCAAATCTTAATTTGATGATATTAGATGAGCCTACGACTCATCTTGATGTTGAAAGGAAAAAATCATTGGTAGAAGTATTGTCACAGTTATCAAATATTTCTAATTCCGAAGTTCCAATGCAGTTTATCATAATAACGCATGACGCAGAAATATTTGAGGATTCATCTGTTGAGAAAATATACAAATTTGAATCAACAGAAAAAGGTACTTTAGTTACAGCTCTTTAGATCTAACTAACCATTACTTTACCAGTCATCCAAGGATGAAGCATACAATGATAGTCATATTCTCCAGAATCAGTAAAGGTATACTCCCATGATTGGTTTACCATCATCATTCCTGAATCAAAAAGACCATCATGATTTGCGGGAATCCCACTTGTTACGGTGTGAGCGGCAGAATCAACATTATTCCAAATTACCGTTTCACCTGAACTAATTTCAATCTGATAAGGAAGATAGCATTCATTGGTTTCTTGGCATCCTGGTGCACCAGAGCCTATTGCCATTAAGATTTCAATAGGACCTGATGGCATTTCTTCCAAGACTGGCTCTTCAGAGGACTCTTCTAGAGTATCTTCGATAATTGCTTCTTCAGGATTTGCAATAATTTCTTCTACTTCATTTACAATAATTTCCCCTGTCATCCAAGGATGTACCATACAAAAGTAAGGATATGCTCCAGCTTCGGTAAATGTAAATTCAAAAGTGGTTGCTGCCATAAACAAACTGCTATCAAAAACACCTGATGGACCATCAGTTGAACTTCCTGCAGTTACTGTGTGAGCGGCAGAATCAATATTATCCCAAGAAACAGTATCACCTACCCAAATTTCTATTGAAAATGGAAGATAGCATTCATTGGTTTCTTCACATCCAGGAACTCCACTTCCTTCAGCTACCTCTACAATGTGAGTTTGAGGAACTATCGGAACAGCCATAGTTGGAACTTCTGGTGTTGGTTCTGGTGTTGGTTCTGGTGTTGGTTCTGGTGTTGGTTCTGGTGTTGGTTCTGGTGTTGGTTCTGGTGTTGGTTCTGGTGTTGGTTCTGGTGTAGTTCCATCTTCAGAACATTGACCTCTATAAGCTAATTCTACATCTTTAGTATTTAGCATACATAAATTACCATAAGTATTTCCATCAACACCACATACAGGTTTCCACTCCATAGGACAAATAGATGGCATTTCTCCAGATGGTATTGAGGGAGCTTCGGATAGATATCCCGGATCTATGGCTATGGTTGCCAAGATGCCAGCAATAAGCAACCCAACAGCAGTCATTATTCCATAAGTAAGATTCATTTTAGCCACCAGTTAATTTTGCAAATTTTTCATTTTTACTTAATTTTTCCATAAATTCAATATTTGATAATGCAACTATGGCAGATTCAACCACTGGTTTATCAGGATCATTCAAAGCTTTTTCTAAAGCATCTTTGGCATCATTAGAACCAATAACTCCAAGTGCTATTGCAGCTTCGTGTCGAACAAACATACTAGGATCATTTAGGGTGGAATCAACAAGTGGTGCTATTCCGCTAGAAAGACACATCTGTCCCAGTGAAAATGCAGCCTCATGTCTTACTAGTTCGTTTTCATCATGTTTGAGAACTTTGGCAATATGTAGAACTTTATCTTCACCACCAAAATCTACCAATATGCAAGTGGCTCGTGTTCTAACAACATAATCAGGATGATCTAAGAGATTTACAAAATATGCCGTATCTTGTTGTTCATATTTTGCCTCCATTTCAGCAAATAGATGTAGTCTATTTTCAGTTACTACTTGCATTTGGTTTTGGAGGTCTTTGTGTCCTATATTAGGTTAATCTAATCTTTTCAATTTTTTTTCAAATAAGATAACAGATTACGGATTGACTGAAAAAAAAGGATACCTATCAAAAAAACAAAAGAGATCTGGAATAAAGATAAAACGAGGATTTTAAAGGAAAATTGAAACGAATTTTAGGGGCAACTAAACCTATAGATTTTTTCCTTTAATCTTCCTGCAAAAGGCAAATTGGAATTCCTCGTCTTGCTTATTGTGTGAATATAATGATTAAGAAATATCCTATATCGCATAAAGAAGATTTGTTTTTAAATATAA
>JAOTYR010000054.1 GCA_029861785.1 Candidatus Nitrosopumilus sp. | reverse complement strand
ATCTCTCCATTTGTTATGATGGTATCTTGATCTATTTTTTCATACCCTCTGGGTTTTGTAAGGTCGCTTTCATCTTCAATTTCTCCTACTATCTCTTCAAGCAAATCCTCCAAAGTAACTAATCCTCCACGCCACCATGCTCGTCAACTACAATGGCCATGTGTGTCTTTCTCCCCTTCATTTCTTTTAGTAATGCACTTACCATTTTTTCTTGAGATGCAAACACAGGTTTTCGTGAAATTTGCTCCAAACTCTTCATTTTGTTGTCATTTTCTAGTTCTTTTAGAACATCTCTTACATGAACAAATCCCACAATATCGTCTTGGCTTTGCCCGTAAATTGGAATTCTAGAATATCCATTTTTATTAATCTCATGTAATGCTTCAAAAAGTATGGTTTTAGCGTTTAGAGTAAACATCTTTGTTCTAGGGGTCATCACAGAACGAATTACCGTATCATCGAATTTCAAAGCACCGTGAACTAATTCCATTTCATCTTTTTCTAAGGCCTTTTCTGCTAGCCCTTGATCAATTACTCCTTTGATCTCCTCTTCTGTTATTGGCGGCGGAAGATAACTACTTCCAGTAATTCTGACCACGCCTTTAGTGACAATCTCAAAAAATTTTACGATTGGATAAAACAAATAGCTAAATCCTAAAAGAACTGGTGCATACCGCAATGCAATTTTGGTAGAATTTGCATTACAGTATGTTTTGGGAGTAATCTCCCCAAATACAAGTATCAAAAATGTCATAACGCCAACTGCAATGCCTAGTCCATCATCACCAAAAAGTCGAATGGCCACACTTGTTGCTAGAGCCGATGCGCCAACATTAACTAAATTGTTTCCAAGATTTACACTTGACATCATCCAACTAGGATTGGTTTTTAGTTTGTGTAGTGCCTTGGAGCCCTTTTGCCTTTCATTTAACAATTGAACTACTTTGGATTTTCTTACTCCCACCAATGCAACCTCTAGGCCGCTGAAAAATCCCGATAATCCAATTAATACACCTAGGACTAGTACTTCTACCCATAATTCTACCATGATATCCTCCGTAGAATATATTCAGAACAACAACGACGGTTATTCATTTTATGTTTTATACACCATCTCTTGGTTAGTGTATTTTTGTAAAACAGGTTATTAAGGCTTAAGATGTTTACTTTTAATAATTAATATTATTTCAAGCCTAAATTTTGGGGGGTATGGCAAATCTGTTTTTTGGATTGTTATGATAGTCAACGGGAAGCATGGCATCTTTTTGGCGTCCAGTTAAAATTCCTACAACCACATCATCTTTTTTAATGATTTCTTCTTCAAGTAATTTTTTGATTCCTACTACGGATGCTCCTGAGGCCATTTCACAGTCAAAACCGTTTAGACCTACCACAGACATCCCATCTAGCATTTCTGAATCTGAAACAGTAGTTACTACTCCTTTAGTAAAATCAAGTGCTCTTAATCCTTTTAGGATATTTGCAGGACGGCCTATTTGAATGGCAGTAGCTTTTGTTTTTGGTCTTATTCCTTCTTTGTCTAAATAATTATAATATTCTGTAATTAAATCGATATTTGGTTTTCCTTGATTCCACCTTAACTCCTCTCCTTGGAATTCTCCATTGTACAAATCTGATAATGTGCTAGCACCTTCTGAGTTTATCACGGCAATTCTTGGAATTTTTTTAATCCATCCCCACTCATACAGTTCCATTAAGGCTTTTCCACAACTTGATGTGTTCCCTAAAGCACCTCCGGGATAAACAATCCAGTCAGGAGCTTCCCATTTCAAGTATTCTAATGCTCTGTAGGGAATTGTTTTTTGCCCTTCAATTCTAAAAGGATTTATTGAATTTACTGTATATCCATCATAATTTTTTGCATCATCAAGTGATTGTTTCAACGCATCATCAAAATTTCCATTAACTTCAACAATCTGAGCTCCAAATTGATATGCTTGACTAAGTTTGCCTGGTGCAATTTGACCTGCTGGGATATAGACATCACATTGAATTCCTTCATTTGCTGCAAACATTCCAGCTGAGGCAGAAGTATTTCCTGTCGACGCACAAACGATTTTTTTTGCTCCAACCATCTTAGCATGAGTAACTGCACTTGCCATCCCATTATCTTTAAAGGAACCACTTGGGTTGTATCCTTCTGGTTGAAGCCATAAATTATCACTAGAAATTTCAATAAACGAGGAAACTTTGGTCATATGATATGGTTTTGATTGCCTTCCTTCTGCTCCATCAAGAGATACTAAAAATCTTGAACATTCTTCTACATTTTCAGTATCGATTTCACAAAAATTTAATAATTCTCTGAATCGCCAAACTCCACTTTCATTAAAAATAATGTCTTCTCCCATCTTCCCCCTGTTTGCAAAAATATCTTTTAATTTTTCAGAAGGTTTGTTGTTGTATTTTACATCTAAAAGATGACCCTTATCACATTGCACATTTGTACTTTTTATTGGATATTCTAAACCACATTGAGGATCAATACATTTTAGATATGCGTCGCCTTCCAATGTCAGTCTGAGATTATAATGATAATTTAAAGTTAAGAGTAGTTTTTTGATACATTATGATTATTTTTATTACCCAAGGTTATTAGATTAGAAAATAATCATTCAAAATTAAAGATACTCTCAAATGATGATTCTGTAAGAAAATC
Organism: Candidatus Nitrosopumilus sp.; assembly: GCA_029861785.1. Taxonomy (GTDB): domain Archaea; phylum Thermoproteota; class Nitrososphaeria; order Nitrososphaerales; family Nitrosopumilaceae; genus Nitrosomaritimum. Next base: position 6,665 of record JAOTYR010000054.1, on the reverse strand, counting down.
TTAGAACAACTTTTCTATTCTTACAATGTTATTCAAAACTTAAAGAATGGTTCTGATGATCTTATAATCCTAAAAAGGACTACTAGAAACAACCGGTTTTTTTGCTGCATTAATAAAAAAATAGAAACAGAGGATCTCAAATCTAGATATTTATTAGAATTAAAAAAAATCAAAAAATTTTCTGGACAATTATTTTTTTGTCCAAGAAATTGATACAATCTCTGTATTATATTCAGCTGATCCTGATCGACTTAAAAATATCAGGTTAAAAATTCTTGAAGCATTTCAGGATAAAAACTAATTAATAAAATACAAGAAATTCTTGAAACTACATAATGTCTGAAAATAAAAAAAAATGTGTATTATGTGGTTGTAAAGACCATAGATTAATTGGGTATTCTAGACATATGGCAAAACAATGTTCTTGTTATGACCTTTGATAAGTATTGACTATTTTTGCTTAGGCCCAGACCTTTCATGGAAATTTAAGCAGCATTTACACTCTTTTTTTATACATTCTTGTTCTGTATAATGATCACATATTCCACATTCGCAACTCTTAGCCATCCCCTTACCTTCACTTTATTTACAATAAAAATAATACGCAATTTATTATGATTCTGAAGTCTAAGAAATCTACCTTTGTACTCAATATTGTTTTTAATTAGCGAGTTTCACTTCTAAAAAGCCATAATATGAGCCAACAAAGTCATTCCAAAAATGGACTATTCTTCATAATGACTGATGGCTGATTTTATTTCAAATTTTTTGTTGAAAATTAGCAATCAAAATCATCTATTGTAACCCCACATGCTTCTGAATCCAATACGAGAAGATGGAATAATATTGATTTTCTGTAAGACATCCTAATTATTTTCCTATATTTTTGATAAAAAATCTGGCATTAATAAAAAAGACTATACTTTAGTACTTATTTTACGTCTGATTATTCTATCTCATGTTTGTTGGTCTTTTATTGTTTTTTTAATTCCTCGCAAGAATTAAAACAATGTCTTTTCGTTAGATTTTAAGACATTGTTTTGTCATTCGTGTGTCTAAGTAACTCATGAATTCTTTAGACTTTTTTAGGTTAATTGACCCTGTAAAAAGTAACAAAACTTGCATTACCTGCAAATCAAAGGGCTCTATTTTTTTTTCATTTTTTTTGTAGATACTTTTTTTGGTTTGGCCTCTAATTCCTTTTCAATCTCTTCAGCTTTTTTGTCAACTGCCTTGATTATTTCTTGAATAACTCCATCCAAGTCGCTATCTTCGGCTTCAGGTTCAACTGTGCTGGAGATTTCGTTAATTGTGTTTGAAATTTCAGCACTGACATCCTCAAAACTCTCCGGATCCTCATATGCCGCATTATAGAGATTTTTTAGATTATTGACTTGACCAATCACTTGCTCTGTTAGAACTATTCTATACTCTGTTCCGTTGACATCAAATTCTTTTGAACTCATAATTCAGAATTCAAATTTCGATGCTTAAATGTTTTTAGTTGAATTGAAACTGCTTTTAGTGTCTAATTTTAATAAATCAAAAAACAATATAGTCAAGCGCTGATGCATCGCTTATTAGTCTAGTGTGCATAGATCCTATAACATAACCATTTTTGATATCATTTGCAGGAATCCATCTATTGGTGGATGTATAGTGTCTTTTTTCTGCCATCTCGCGCTCAATCTCCTCAATGTCAAATTCTCCTTCTTCTATCTCTTGATTGGCAAGGTGTTTGATTGTAATTAGGATTTTGCTAATTTTGACACGATCTCCAAACTTCCACTTTGAAGGAGGATTTTCGTCAGATACTTCTAGTACTTTAATTTTCATTTGTTTATTACCTGAAGCATCATAGCTAATCAATAATCGTTCATCAGTAAACTCCTCAAAACTTATTCTAGAATTTACACCATCCTCTGCTTCTGATACTAAGTCGAGGATTGATTCAATTTTGGGAGTTTCAGACTCTGAAATCACTTTGTCTTCTGGCACATAATAATTGGTTTAATTATCATTAAAAAATGATCTTATTCAAGTTCTATTAATTAGGCACTAGCTCTAAATTTTTTTTCAAACGGCATAACACAATCCTTCAGATTGATCACTTTTCTTTTCCCGTTGATTTGAGCAAAAACTTTGCCTTCGTAGGTACATGAACAGTTGGTAATTGGCAAAGATCTGTCCCATATCTTGAAGAATTCTCTTAACTCCCTGCTCTCATAAGTTGCCAAACCTATTCTTTTTTTGGAGAGAAATTTGAATGCAAGTATAACTTCTCTTTTTTTATAAATATCAAATATTTTGATCCATTTTAGGCATCTTTCAATCTGGTCAGCTGGGACTGGCAATGAGCCAGTTGTTCCTGATTTTGCCTCCATTGTAAAAATTGTACTTTCTAGAGTGTTCACCGCTAGAACGTCTGGTAGTCCAGTACTTGGAGAACCTAGTCTAAACGCATCCCATCTTTCAGCAGAATTAAACCGTTTTACTATGGTGTCCTCCCATTGATACCCTCTCTGTCTTCTAGTTTTAGCTGCGTTTTTGTGATTTTTAGATTTTTTTCGTTGTTTTGCTTTTAAAATAGCAATCGTTTTGGAGTTGAGTACCATACACTCTGTTTTTCTATCGAAGATATAGAAAAGTAGGTTATAATGACATTACCTTATACTGTATCTTTTTGAATAGAGTGGTGAACCTTTCTATAACTAAAACAATTTAAAAAACATGATTGACTAATTTTTGATTCAATATTGAATACCGGAGGTTGTTGTAATTTGAACATTCTGAAATCTTCGGACATTAAATTGATTAACTTTCTTATAAAAAAAATAATGTGTTAACTTAAGAACGTCTTGAGTGGTCTAAAAATGAATAGTTATATCTGAAATCTAATCAATCTATTTTGTCTTTAGTTATTTAAGATTAGAACAGATAATTTACGATTCTATCTCCTTAGCATGGCTATTAATCTAATAATTTTAATTTGAAAAAATAATTTCCGTTTGTGATTCCACAATTAATAATACATATTTGAGATCCAATTTCAGGTACACCGGAGTCAATTTCACCCATTATTTTTATAGAATCTTCAATCTCTGCAACGCAAAAATAGATATTTTCTTTTTTTGAAAACTCAATGATTATCCCCATCCCAGAGGATTTTCGCCAGGTGTTGTTCCCTAAACATTGATTACAAAATTCTGATGGGGGCCATGTGGTTTTTTTACATTGTGGACATTCGGAAATTAAAAAATTCCCTTTTTTTAGTTCAGATTCAAAATTCATTTCTCTAGAATCAATACTGTTGATGAAGTTGCAGCTGCTGACATGTTGTGAACCAATCCTATGTTTGCATTGTCAACTTGTCTTTTGCCTGCATTTGATTGGAGTTGCTGCACAATTTCTATTGTTTGGGATATTCCTGTTGCTCCAAGAGGATGTCCTGAGCCTATCAAACCTCCACGTGGGTTAATCTTTGAATTTTCTGAGGCATATGCTTCATTAACTATCTCAAGACCTTTTCCTTGGTTTGCAAAACCCATAGACTCTAAGGCCATTGGTTCACATACTGAAAAAGCATCATGAATCTCCATCACATCTATCTCCAACGGAGTGTGTTTTGACATTTGAAACGCATTAAGTCCAGCTTGTTTGGTTGATCCCATATTGTCAAATGCTGGGTTTTTTGTAAAACTCGCGGATGTAGTTTTTTGACCAATACCGGTAATCCAAATAGGATCATCTGTAAATTTTTTACAAATCTCTTCAGATGCTAATAAAACAGATGCCCCTCCTGTACAAGGTTGAGAACAATCAAGTAACCTCAAATCATCTGTTAATTTTTTAGAGTTTAATACATCTTCAATTGATACTGATTTGTGTGACAGCGCATGGGGATTATTTTTAGACTGTCTGTGATTTTTTACAGAAACTAAAGCAAGATCTTCCTCACCAACTTCATATTTTCTTTTATAAGCTTTTGAAAATATTGAGGCCCAAAAAATAGGGTGTTTGAATTCGCCTCTAAGGTTATCCCATTCTAATATCTGCCCTGGACTGTCATATCTTTCTGCACCTGAAATCAAAACCAGTTCGGCTAGTCCAGAAACAATGTATGAGTAAGCTGCAACAACTGAATTTGTTCCTGAGTTACATAAACTTTCAATTGAATGAGATATTTTTGGTTGAATACCTGACATTTCAGATAAAACTGCTGATAGATATTTTGAATTATTATTTGTAGATACTAGTACTGCATCAATATCTTTTTGGTGTAAATTAGATGTTGAATCAAACAAATCCTTTGTTGACTTTAATAATACAGATTCTATTTTGCTGTCCTCTTTTGAAAATTTAGTTTGCCCATATCCAACAATTGCAACTTTGACCATTATTTTCCCTCAAAAAATGTTTTTGAAAATAACCTAAACGAGTCTATTACATTACCCACGGGATTAAATTGAATAATAGGAAGATTAACACCTGCATATCTGAATCTTTCAAGTTGTTTAATACACGTTTCAGGCTCTCCTGCAATAGTAATTGAATTTAGCATTTTATCCGTAACCAATTCGTGATTTGAAGAAAATCCTGAATTCTTAAATTCCTCAAAAATATTTTTTGCTTCATTTTTAAATCCATTTTTAGCCAAAAATTCTCTGTAAATTTTTCCAACAGATATGTAAAAGGCTAAAGTTTTTTTACATCGATTAATTGCCAACTCTGAGTCATTTGAAACGCATGTTATAATCTGGCATGACACATCAATTTTCTTTTTTGCTTGCATTATTTGAATAGTCTTTTTCATCTCGTCTATTGGCCGTAAATAAAAAATAACCCCATCTCCAATATTCCATGTTAATTCTACCATTTTTTGATTCACTGCAGCAAGATATATTGGAATTGTATCTCTTGCAGGTTTGATTAACAAGGTAAATTTTTTTAAATTAAAAATCTTTCCAGAATAATTGATTTGGTTTCCAGATAACACAAGTTTTATAATTTCAACATATTCTTTCATTCGTAAAACTGGCGTTTTAAATTCACATCCATGAAAATCTTCTACTATGGAATTACTACTTGTTCCTAAACCTAATACTAATCTACCATTTGAAATTATATCTACGGTAGCAGCTCCCATTGCAATTGATGCAGGACTTCGTGAAAAAATATTGATAATAGATGATCCAATTTTTGGCTTTATGGTATTTTGAGAAACTATACTCAACATAGAAAAATTTTCCATTCCCCAAGTTTCAGGAATCCATATTGTTTCTACTTTAGTCTTTGATAAAATTTCAGAACAATTTATCACTTCATTAACAGATAAAAGTGAGCCTAGACTACATGCTATTCTCATAAAATCTATATTGTAATTGGATATTCTAGTGTTTCCTTTAGAACACATTTTTCACTTACAAGATCAAAAAAATCCCAAGTGTGATTGGTTTAACTCTTTTAGTATTGTGTAAATTTTCCTTGAGGTTGGATATTATGATAAAAAATTTCGAGCAAAATCAATGAATCAACAAGTATTTGAAAAACCAACAAAAGACGAATATTTTTGGAGCGCAGCTACAAAATATGCTGCCACAGCCAAGAATGATGAAAAATTTGTAAGTGAAATTGCTTACATGATGGTAACATTGCATCGTACTGGTGCCTAAAGTTAAATATTTTTATTTTATTATTTTATGAATTTGTAATGAACATTCTTCCATATCTTTGAAAGAATCTATTGAATACCAATTTGTGTTTTGGAATTTCACTGTATTTAGTAATCCTTTTTTGGCATACTCTGGAAAAACTGTTTTTTCGATATCTCCTTTTTTTGGAAGGTCATTTAATAATGCTTTTTGTAGGTGGTATATTCCGGCATTCATCCACACATTTGGAATTTCTTTTTTCTCTCTAAATTTAGTAACCTTATCATTTTCTGTCTCCATTATTCCAAATTTTGTACGAAGTTCAATGGCTGCTATAGCGTTTGGTTTTTTTAATAATTTTTTTAAATTGATGTCAGTTATGGTGTCACCATTTATCACAAGAAAAGATTTATCTTTTATCATCTTTCCTGCTTGCTTTATTGCGCCTCCTGTTCCAAGAGGTGTTTTTTCTACTGAAAAGTGGATCTTTATTCCAAAATTATTTTTTATCGAAAGAAAATGTTGAATCATTTCAGTCATGTATCCTGTACATATTATTATCTCATCTACTCCAAAATTTTTTAAATATTTTATTTGCCATTCAATAATTGGTAAATTATTCAAAGGAACTAGTGGTTTTGGAACATAATCTGTTATTGGTCGAAGTCGTTTTCCTCTACCTCCAGCTAAAATTATTGCTTTCATTTTGTAACCTTTTTTTTAAAGTTATTATAACTTTAAGGTAAAAGTTTACAAAATATTGGAATCTTGATCAATTTTAAATCTGATTCATTCTTGAAAATCTACAAAATCTTTATGTTAGTATAATCCTCAAAAAATTTGTGAATAAAAAAGAAATAGAAAAAGATGTTGAAAATGTCATTAATAAGGCTTTAAAACATGAAGAAAATTTACAACATGATGAAAATGAGAGACCTGTAACATATGTAAATAAAAAACAAGTAAAATTACTAGAACATGAAGATCATGTTTTGCATGATGAAAATGAAGATC
>JAOTYR010000087.1 GCA_029861785.1 Candidatus Nitrosopumilus sp. | reverse complement strand
TATCCACTTGCCTCAGTATAGTCCTCATCTTCTGCACTTTTGATTTCCTTTAGAGGCCTTGGAGCATGAAACACAATCCCCTTTGTAATAAAATCATACTCTAAAGGTTCATCAAGTAATACCTTTTCTCCTTGAGTAACTTCTTGACCTAACTCAATGTTGACATATCCGTAAACCTGCTTTTTGATGTGCAATTTGCAAAAGGCAACTTCTACACCAAACGCCTTTCTTTTCTCATAAACTGTCTCAATTGTTGGCCATTCTTCTGTAAGTGCTTTGGTATAGTATGGATAGTCTTTTGGAATCCTCTCAAGTTTTGAATAGTTATTCTTTGGATATCCCATCTCCTTTACTCTATATCTGATTCCTGCTAGAAAGTATATTGCATCCTTGTGCAGTTCTTCTAGTGCAATTGGAAGAATTCTATCTCCTACTTTACGTTCATTTAAGAAAATATCAATTGATTTTCCAATTCCTCTGATGCTATAATCATTTAACATTGAACCGATTTTCTCAAAATTTGGAATAATTCGATTATTGTAAAGTAACAGATTTCCTTCATCAAGATGATGATTAATGACATCTTGATGTTCTTTTAATTCGTGTTTTGAGATTGGTTTATCGCATGCCATTGATAATACTTGAAATTCTTCAACAAACGGATTCAGGGGATCAATGTATGTTCTCTCTACATCCTCAAAATAGTCATCTGGATGATTCTTGTAGTATTGTGAAATTGGATCATTTCCAAGGGCCAAAAACGCATATCCTCTCTGTCCTTTTCTTGCTGCCCTTCCAATTCTCTGAATTAACCGGTTTACCGGAATGGTAGATGATATTACCCCATCGACATTTCCCACATCAATTCCCAGCTCCAAAGTGGGAGTGCATGATATTGCCTGAAGTGTATCTCCCTTGAACTCTTTTTCAACTGATTTGCGGTAATTTGCCATCAAACCAGCCCTGTGAACTTTGATGTTTACTTTTTGTTTTTTTGCTTGAATTGCCAAGAGTTCAGAGTTTAGATGCGAGTTGCTAAACACCATAGTCTTGTGATTCTTTTCAGTAAGCCTTTTAGTCAAATCCACCATCAAGGCTCGTTGGGTTCTCAGCGATGGAAATAACATTACAAAGTCTGTTTGTCCTTTTTTTCCAGAACCATGAATAATTTTCATCTCTACATCAAAGAGCTTTTCACAAAACTCTTTTGCCTCCTCCAGTGTCGCAGATGCTGCAATAAACTGAATCTTATTTGAGCAGATTCGCTTTAGACGTTTTATGATATAGTGAACATTTGAGCCAAAAATACCAGAGTAGACATGTGCCTCATCAATGACTAGAATTTTTACAGTTGTTAATAGCGAGGCAAATTTTGTTTGATGCCACAAATGATAATGAATCACATCAAAATTCGTAACAAGAATATGTGGAGGATTTTCTAAAATTTCTCTGCGTTCTGCTTGTTTAGTATCTCCATCAAAGACTTTGACATCTATTCCAATCTTTTCTGTAAATTTCTGAATTTTGGGATGCTGGTCCCTTGCTAGGGCCTTTGTTGGATACACAAAAACTGCAAATACATTTCCTGATTCAGCCGAATTTTTTATTTTTTGAATAACAGGAATCAAAAAGGCTTCTGTTTTTCCGGATGCAGTAGGTGCCTCAATTATTACATTTTCCCCAAAAACAACCTCCTCAATTGCTTCTTCTTGAAATTTGTAAAATTGAGCAATTCCAATTTTTTTAAGGTAGTTTGTAATTTCATCTTCAAGACCCATATCCTCCACTTTGGAGCCCATCTTGGGATCTGGATTTTTTAAAATTTTATACTGTGATATGTAGTCCTTTTTTGAATAAAGAACAGTTTCAGTAATGATATCTGGCTTGTTTTTTCCTATCATTTTTTTTATTTCATTTTCGTCTCTTACGATTCCTTCGTCTTTTAGATCCTCTGCTATTCCATTCTCAGATACCAGACCTTCATCAAATCTAGATGCAAATTCTAAAAATACTTCATCATAATTTTTTGAAAACTCTAGGAGATCCTCAATGCCACAATTACTGCAAGAAACATGCATTTTTTTGTTGAATGTTTTTTGAATTTCAATTTTTGATTGACATTTGGGACATGAAAATTTCATTTAATCTCAAATTTGATAAAAATTATTCGAGATTTATTGTTTGAGTGTTTTACAATTATTGCTTTCACGACATTATTAAGCTAGGAACGAATCTTGAATTCTAAATTTGAAGAAAATCGAAATCAATAAAATTTACAATCTTAACTCCATTGAGGCAATGAAATCTCTACCAAAAAATAAAATTGACCTTGTAATTACTGATCCTCCATTTGCCATTGACTTTAAGGCAAAAAAAGGAAATTACAATCGAATCTCATCACGAGTGATTTCTGGGTATAATGAAATCAAGCCTGAGGATTACTATGTTTTTACTTATAATTGGATGAAGGAAGTTTACCGAGTTCTCAAGGAATCAGGAAGCATGTATGTTTTTTCAGGCTGGAATAATCTCAAAGATATTCTTAGTGCACTTGATGATGTAGGATTTATCACAATTAATCACATTATTTGGAAATACCAGTTTGGGGTTGTAACCAAAAGAAAGTTTGTGACATCTCACTATCATTGCCTCTATGTTTGCAAAAATAATGAGAAACGAAAATTCTTTCCTTTCTCAAGATTCAAAAAAGAAGATAGAACAAAGGAAGGAAGAAGCCTACATTACAAGGATAAAGAAGATGTCTGGAATATCAAACGAGAATATTGGACTGGAGATGAAAAAACTCCCACAAAACTTCCTTCAGAATTAATTGAAAAACTCTTGATATATTCTAGTGAAAAAAAAGATATTATTATGGATCCATTTTTAGGTTCAGGACAGGTGGCAGTTGTGAGCAAATCTATGGGAAGACAATTTTTAGGCTTTGAAATCGTTCCAGATTACTACAAGTTTGCAAAAAAACGTCTCGATAAAAATATCTATAGAATAAAAAAATCATCTTAACTTAATTTTGTTTTTTTATTTTCAGGATCATCAATCTTCTTTTGACCAATTCTATCTACCACTAGCCTTTTTAGTTCTGTATCTGTTAGTCCTTCTGGCCTAATCCCTAAGGACTTTGCAATGATTTCATTTTTCTGTCTTTCATTTTCTACAGGACCTGAAATATCTACACTGTCATTTGATACTTCTTTTAATTGATTTTGAACATCTGTCTTTGCCCTATTATATTCATTAACTGCTTTACCTATTTTTCTAGCAGCTCCTGGTAACTGACCCGTTCCCAAAAATAGAATCAGTGCCACAAAAATTATGATTATCCACTCACTGCCAACAATATTCAGAGAATGCTCAATCATGGTATGAAATGACTTTATTTGAAATTAAACGTAATGCTTTTCAAATTGTATGGGTGAGCCTATTTTTGAAATTCAAATTCTCTGCATTCGCTTGGGCTCTAGCTTTTTTCTTGAGATTACTGCAAGCACAGTTACTCCTATTCCTACTATGAAAAACACCATGTACGGAGCTTGGTCGCCAAATGACTGTGTGATTGGCCCTCCTATTGTTGGACCAATTGCCCACCCAATTCCAAAAATTGTTTCGTATGCTCCAATCATCTTACCTGATATTCCCTTCCTAGTCTTACTCAGAATAATCTCCAAGGTCAGAGGGAAGAATATACTAAAACCAAATCCCATAAGGACTAGGGCAACTCCAAACATAATGATGGAATCAGCTACTACTGAAATTGCCAGCCCTAGTGAAACTGCAATAGTTGCTGCAATGAGGGTCTGACTTGTCCTCCGTGAGAATTTTCCTGCCAGTGCAAGAGATGCAACTCGTGATACTCCAAATGCAAAGTACAACATCAAAATATCCGTATCTGTCATTCCTTTATCGTTTAAAAAAGCAGGATAAATTGAGAGGATAATTCCAAATGAGGAAGTGCAAAAGAGCAATAAAATTATAAGCTCTGGAAACTTTTTCATCTCCTTTAGTGAGGCCATGGAAAATCTCTCATGATGAATCTTTCTGCTTTTCCTTGAAAGTAAAAGTGCAGACACTATAGCTGTTGCCAAGATAAATGCCGTTATCTGAAATAGAACTCTATATGTAATATCTGCCCCCTCAAGAAATACTGTCCCAAGAAGTGGTCCTATCATAAATCCCAAAACAAAAAACATTGTAAACCACGAGATGTTTTTTACTCTATTTTTTTCGGTACTCTCCTTTGAGATAATAGACTCGCATGGTGGCCAAAAAAAAGCATGTGCCACACCAGTCATTATCCGAAATCCCATAATTTCAGGAACTGATTGCGCAAGGGATAGAAAATAAATTGATGCAGAATTAATTGATGCGCCAAGTGCAAGAAGATATCCGTTATTGAATCTATCAAGAAGAATCCCTACAAAAACTGGGATGAACATGTATGGAATAAAATTTGCAAGACCAATAAATCCCAGTTCAGAGTATGATGCCCCAATCACATTTTTTGCAAATATCGGAAGAATTGGACCATGAAGACCATAAGAGATTCCAATTATCAGGCCAGTTAGGTTTACAAGAATTAGTGCTCTGTTCATTTGTATGCTGCAACCATAATTGCTCCGCCCATAAGATCTTTCTCAAACTCTACTCTAGAAAATTTCTCCAGTAGAAACTCTTCGAGCTTTTTGTTTTTAGGCCATCTTTTGTAGGTTCCATAAAGTGTTGCAAATTTTAAACCCAATCTCCCACCTGCAATTAGAGCCAAGATTGGAAGTATTGCTCTGAGATAAAACGAAACCCCTAGTCTGATAAACACCTCATCTGGTTTTCCCAAATCAACGATTACAAACCTTCCATCTTTTTTCAAAACTCTATGTATCTCAGAGATTGCAATTCTAAGATTAATCGCATCTCGAAGTGAGTAACCACATAACACTGCATCAAATTCAGCATCCCTGAATGGAATGTGCTCAAATACTCCGTTTGCCATGTCAGGTGTTTTCTCAAAGTATGTTCCAGTATTTTTTAGCATGGGAACTAGAGGGTCATAAAGCGTAATTGAAATATCTCCATTGCAAATTGCTGATGCAGTCTTTGACATGTTTCCAAAACCAGAACCCGCATCCAAAATTTTATTTCCTGGAAGGACTCTTCCCTTTATTCCACGCTTTCTATGCTCTAAATCTTTTCCAAGAGAAATGTAGGAATTTACCTTGTCATATACTGGAATGATTTCACGAAGTACATCAAGGACCTCTCCCCAATAACTTCCTAATCCCATTTGTTTATCATCTCAGAAAAACAGTATGGCTTTTTTTCAA
>JAOTYR010000053.1 GCA_029861785.1 Candidatus Nitrosopumilus sp. | reverse complement strand
AGTTTACATAAACAAAAAACAAGAAGAGCAATTAAGGTTCTGGAAAAATAAAGATACAAACATTCTTCTTATTGTCACAAGATTCAAAATCGGAAATAGTCCATTAGTAGAAAGATTTCATAATTATAATCCAAATAGATTGGGAAATTCCATTGTTTGCTCATATCAAGATTTAACACGTGATAATTTAACACTCAATACCTTGATAGTCGATGTTGATCTATACACTGATTACGGCATTAAACCAAAAAATTTAACAAGACTAATTGGAGATAGAGGAGTTTTTCCAATATTGATGCCATATGCAACTTTATCCTCAGATATGGTAAATTCATATGCTGATTTACTTGATAAATATGAATTGTACAATCCAATAGTTAATGAAACACTGAGGTTTGAAATGATGAAGGAGAATACTGGATCTAAAATATTACAAACTTGTTATTGTGTGTGTTTTAAAGATGGACAAGACGAAAAATTGAAACTTGACCATAATTTACGAGTAGTTAATGGTGATGGGACTAAATTTACTGATTGTAGTTATGTTGTATATGAAATTAGAAAAAAATTTAAGAAAGAACTAGATGAAGAGATTTCACAAAAATCAGCCACATTACTAGCTGAATTAAAGGGTAAAGGAGAGAGGGGGAAGATGTCCATAGATTTTCTCAAAGATACCATATATGGTTACAGTATTTTTCAAAAAGTCAATAGAATTAAAGCATTAGAGGTTAAATTAAGACGAAATAAAATTTCCGATGAAGAAAAAGATCGGTTAAAAACACTCAAAGTTGATCCTGAAATACAAAAATACCTACTTGCTTCAGGTTAGGTTCATAGTTTTTCCTTTTTTAAATTTGTATTTTGGATAAAACAGTTCTACAATAGAGCTTCCCGTGAGTTGAAGATTCTAGTTTTTAATTTAGAAACCACTTTCTATGTGTTGGAATTGAGGGAATTTCTTGAGCAAATTGGAAAAGAATGAACTTATTGGGGGAATTACCATTGGATTATGGATCTAATCAAAAATTATAAAAAAGAATATGGAATCAAAATTTGGCTCATTACATAAGAAAAGACAAAACGTGTATAAACCATTTTTGGGCACCTAGTAACCAAATAGAACCTCGAATTGGACTATAAAATAATGTTTCCGCGGACTCATTTTTCCGGAGCAATAACGTCATGAAACCAAACTAAATTGACAATCCTTTCACTTGGAACTTTCAATATTTTCTGAATTAGACTCAAAATTGGTAATAAATAAAACATCCAAAGTCAACAAGAATGTTTTACCTTATTTCACAATACGGTTTTTTCATTATTTCATGTCTTAATTGTTTTTCTAAAACAGATCAATTTTTAAATTGTTTTTTTATCTATAATCTGTTCAGTCAATTTTGATAGATTATTGATTCTCCTCATGGATAAACCCGTTAATTTAACTAAAGTTCCTTTTTTTATTTTCAAGAGGTCTTTTGCAACCATAATATGATTCCTTGAAAATCTTTCCAATTCATTAGAATTAAGATTAAGAATTGTGACAGGGTATAATTTGTAATCCTCAATTATTTTCTCAAGACTTTTTTTAGGAGGGTAACGCCAAGAAAAAATTTCTTGCCCAATGCATTTAGCATATTTTTTTGCATTTTGAGAAACTTTTGCATTACAAACTATTACTTCTCCGTCAAACAAAGGAGTAGTATCTAAAAATCTTGCGTGAGTATATAGAGCAACTTTTAATCCAATAAAACCACCAGGAGTCGAATTATGTTTGCACTCAATCATGAATTTTTTTTTATTAGATATTGCAACTAGATCGATTTCATGAAGAGAACATTTTCCCTTGACTTTACTTCTAATTCCTTTAATTTCATGTCCATAGTGGCCAAGTATATTCCCAACATAGTTCTCAAAGGCAAATCCATTTGGCCCTAATTTCATAATTGCTTCTTTTAATCGATATCGTTGATGCAACCCCTTTGCATCTTTTTCCTCAGAAATCGCCTGTAGAACATATTTGTAAATATCCCTCGTTAGGATTCCCTGATATATTTTTGAGCGTACTTTTTTTAGAATTTGATGAGCGGTTTTTTTACTGGCACCTGCCCTGCGGCAAGTACTTAAAATTTTATTTTCATTAAATAGCACTCTGTGTCCATTGGCTTTGATGATGAATGTTTTTGAGGCGATATTAGTTTGAAATTTTAAAGTAAATTAAATATTTACAAAGGGCTAATTATAGATTCGACTAAAGTTTGAAATTAACTTTAGGCTGTAATAATTTCCTTGGATGGTGGGAGTGTATTGGTTAGTCTAGTATGTTCATAGTGTACATGATTTTACGAATTTGTTCTAATTGAACAACTCAATTTTTGTGTGTATTTGTTATGACACACTTTAGTTTAACATCATTTTTTTCTTTATTTTTTTTTAGTGTTAAATTCTATCAGTACAAAAAAGGTATTAAAAAAAGGAATAATTCCAATTGTTTTTTCATTGTTTTTTTTCTCAATTGGTATTGGGCCAGACCAGCAACTTATTGCTTATGCAGAAATTACTGACGGAAAAAAAGAATACATTGATTTTCAAAAATACACTGGAAATAGATTGCTTGTTTTCAACGACACACAAATAGACTATTGTATAATAGAAAATGAACAAAATCCAGTTTTTAATAAAATTGCCTCAAATGCAGTAAAAACATGGCAGGAAAAAATTACGGAGATAACTCAAAATTCTGAAGTTTGGGATATGGCCCTGCATGTATATCCTGAAGATGAGACTATTTGTGATGGATATGTTAATTATTATGATACGCCCGATCCTTCATTTTTTCAAATATTAGGTGTTGCTGGATTTAGTCATCCCCAAACTCCAGTTGCAAATGTAACAATATACACAGATGATTATCAGAGCACATTATTGAAAATGGCAGAAAACGATGAAGAATTTTGGGACAATATGACAATTAAAAAATTTCAAGATATTGTAAAAAATAATGAACATGAGCAACTTGACAATGAAATGATAAAGAGAGTTACCTTGCATGAAATTGGACATTCTCTTAGTTTGAATCATCCCAATACAGATGATGGAAATTTGCAAAAAGCCTCGGGAATAATGGGATATAACATGTCATATAACCAGATAGATGATGATGAAGTAGTCAATATTGTAAAGGCATATCCAAACGGATTTAGCAAAGTTTCAAATTCTGAATCAATTAAACTAGATGGAAATAACAATAAAAGAATCCTTACACTTGGGGAGGTAGTTAATTTAACTATAGAACTTCCAAACCAGAAAGGAGAATTACCACCTTCAGGAATTGAAGTGTATATTTTCCCTGAAGGAACCTCATCCCACAATAAAGCCAAAGCCCCAATTAAGATCATCCGAACAGTTGGTCACAAGCAATTAGTGAATAATGGAGGGTATTTGGAGGACATTCATTCCATTATGACACATTGGGGTTCATCAACAAAAGTACTTTCCATTCAATTTAAGGTTGTAAAAGAATTTGAAAATGCTGATATGTTAGTTGTCACGCACAATGTGGGAGGTTTTGAGAAACAGTGGTTCTTAGATGATGTCCTTTCTGTTAAAAAAGCATTATTCTCCAACTTGTTGCTTGATTTTGAAACTACAGAATACAAATACTATCTTATGGGATCTAATCCAAATAGAGTATTAGAAAAAGAATCTGCCTTTAAGATAAAACAAGAGAAATTATTCACAGAGGCACTAAGTGAATGTTTATTGCAGAAGAACATGAAAAGATGTTCTGAGGAAATCAAACCTGAAAATTTTAAACCACAAGTCTCAAATTCAATATGGATGCCATAGAAACATATTAGATTAAAATTTACTTCTTGAAGTTTCGAATTATTTATTTGTCATCATTATCGTTGGTTATCTTAATTTAGGAATAATAATAGTTCCAAATTATGGCAAGCAGGTTTACAAGATTATTTGAAGTCTTGATGCCTAATTCCAGTACACTTGAAAACTATTGTAGGAAAAAACTAACTAAAATACTTCTTTTGGCCTATATTCACCAAATACTTCTCTGAATGTATTGCTAATTTCTCCAGTTGTAGCATATGCTTTAGCAGAAGTTATAATGTAAGGCATTAGATTTTCATCAGTTTCAGCTGCACTCTTCATAGCAGATAATGCCTTGTCAAGTTTCTTGTTATCACGCGTTTTTCTTAATTTTTTGAGTTCTTTCTTTTGTTGTATTTCAATTCTGTCATCAATTCGCAGCAGATTAGGTTGCTTCTCTTCTTCAGAATACTTGTTTACTCCAACTAGAATTCTTTCACCCTCATCGGCTTCCTTTTTAAGACGATAAGCATTCTGTCTTATTTCAGACTGGAAGAATCCTTTTTCTATTGCCTTTACAGAACCTCCCATCTTTTGAATTTTTTTAAGATATTTCCAGACCCCATCTTCGATTTGATCACATAATTCTTCTAGATAGTAAGACCCAGCCATAGGATCAGCAGTTTTTGTAACTCCGCTTTCATGGGCCACGATTTGTTGGGTTCTCAGAGCAATTTTTGCAGATTCTTGCGTTGGAAGAGCTAGTGCCTCGTCTCTAGAGTTTGTGTGAAGCGATTGAGTTCCACCCATAACTGCAGCCATGGTTTGAATTGCCACTCGGACAATATTGTTGTCAGGCTGCTGAGCAGTTAAGGATTCTCCGCTTGTTTGAGTATGGAATTTTAATTGCAGTGAGCGTGGATTCTTTGCATGAAACATCTCTTTTAGAATTTTGGCATAGACTTTTCTTGCAACTCTAAACTTTGCAACTTCTTCAAAGAATTCAATGGTACAGCAAAAGAAGAAAGAAAGTCTCGGAGCAAACTCGTCAATTTTAAGACCACGGTCGATACAGGTTTGAATATAGGCAATTGCGTTTGCCAAAGTAAAAGCAACTTCTTGTGTTGCAGTACATCCAGCTTCTCTCATATGATAACCAGATATGGAAACTGGATACCATTGTGGAACCTTTTCTGCACAATAGCCAATCATATCACCAATTAATCTCATCGAGGGTTGTGGAGGATAGATGTAAGTGTTTCTTGCGATATATTCTTTTAAAATATCATTTTGAGTTGTTCCTCTAAGTTGTTCACTTTTAAAACCTTGAGATTCTCCAACTGCAATATAATATGCAAGTAAAGTTGATGCAGTAGAATTTATTGTCATTGAAGAACTGACCTTCCCCAAAGGAATACCGTCAAATGCTATCATCATGTCTTTTAGGGAGGCAATTGAAACACCAACTTTACCTACCTCGCCTTCTGCTTGTTGGGAATCAGGATCATATCCTATTTGGGTAGGAAGATCAAAAGCCATACTAAGTCCTGTCTGGCCTTTTTCTAGCATGAATTTGAAGCGCTCATTTGTAAGTTTAGCATCGCCAAATCCAGAATATTGGCGCATAGTCCAAAATCTTTCACGGTACATTCCAGGATGAATTCCACGCGTAAAGGGGTATTTTCCAGAATCTTCACTAGGACGCTTTTTTGAGGATTTTTGGTATATTCGTTTTACCGGGAAATTAGAATCAGTAATGATTTTCTTTTCTACTTTTGATTTTGTTGATTTTTTTGTTGCCATTTTATTTTACCATAGATTTTGTAATCTTATCAGCTGCTTCAAAGGGATCAATATCTTTTGACAAGAGCATTTTTAGATATTTCGAAAAAGTTTTATCTGTATCAAGCAATTCATCCATCCTTTCTCTTAGGTTATTTAAAACAATATCCTTAAGTTCAGTTTCGAGTCTTTCTTTGTCTTTTTTGTCTTTTAGTTTCTTTTTTGTGGCCATCATTTCTTTGAGAGTTTTTGCAAATTGAACAATACCTGAATTTTTCTTGACGGATGTTTTTAGGATGACCGGGTTTCTTTCAGAGGCTCCAATAAAGTCCCTTACAGCATCATATAGCTGATTTGTGCCATCCAAATCACTTTTGTTTACAAGGTATATATCGCCAATTTCAGTCAAGCCGGCTTTGATAGTTTGGATACTATCACCAGTATGAGGATTAAACACAACAACTGTGATATCAGCTATATTTGAAATTTCAACCTCGGTTTGACCTGCTCCAACACTTTCAATTATTATGGGATTAAATCCAGCATACTCTAATATCCGAATGCTGTTTCTCAGAGATCTTGATATTGCACCAGTAGCTCCCCTTGAGGCTATACTTCGAATATAGGTTCCAGAGTCAGTTGATTCAGTCATTCGCACTCGGTCTCCTAAAATTGCACCACCCGTGATGTGACTAGTTGGATCAACTGCCAGCACTGCTGGTTTGGTACGTAGTTTTTTCAATGCAACTGCAGTTTTGTTTATCAAAGAGCTTTTTCCAGCCCCTGCAGGTCCTGTAATTCCAATAATGATTGATGTCCCAGTTTCTTTGAAAATTTTTTTTAGAATCTTTCTTGCTTCAGGTTGATTATTTTCAACAATTGTAATTGCCTTTGCGATTGCCCCACGTTTTCCTTTTTTCAAGTCAGAAAGTAATTCCATTAAAAATTTATTTTTAATGCTGCAATAAAATCTTGTGTATGATCTAAGGATTTCCAAAGATGATTGGTGCTGATTCTTCTCCTAATGGGCGAATTTCAGTCTTTAAAGAAACCTTGCCAAGGTCTTCATGATCAATTAACAAAGTCACTGGATGTATTTCCCACCCATATTTTGGAGTATTTGGAAATGAAATTATTTCGGTGAATTCTGAGGTGTCCAGATAGGTTTTTTGGAATGATTTTTCCATACCCAAGACCTCTAAAACTATTGCATTTGTTTTTTCAGAGGTATCCTTGAAATCAATCTGAATGTACCCATTTTCATCATCAAAATAGACCGCTTTAATTGAAAAGGTTGATTTTAAAATCTCTTTATTGTCATTGCCAGTTCCTGTCAAAAGGAAAATGGCCAAGACAGTTACTACACCAAGAGCAATTGGAGCGCCTAATTTTTTAGCCATCCTTGAACTCTTTTTTCATGTTTCTTAGGAATTTTGAGTTAATTCGAATTCTCTCAAGGGTTTGAGATTGAGTTCTCTCTGTTCCAGGAGTAGGGTTTGTCTTGAAAAATTGCTTTATTTCTTTTTCCATAGAATCATCTGCCACTCCAGAAATACTTGCAACTATTCTGTTGAATAAAGGATTTCCGTGACCAACTTTTTTGTTTAATTTTTTCCAATTTTTCTTAAGCCATGGCCACAAAACTTTTTTTCCGTATGGGTTTGCAGCTACTTTCATAATAGGGAGCTGCATGTTCTGCGAGCGAACCTCAGAGGTTTGAGAAAAGTCAAGAGATTTTTTTAGTAATTTTGGGTCTTTGAATCCGCACATTGCTCCCAAGAAACGGAGTTTTTCCTCCATGGTTTTCGCATTTTTGTATAGTTTTACAAGTTCAACATGAGTTTTTGAATTACCGTTCCATGCAGCAATAGAGCAAATGGGTTCTATCAAATCAGGAGATAGAGATTGAGGAGATTTTAAAAATTGGTCATATCTTTTTTTAGCCTCATTTGCAACCTCCTCATCATCCATTTTCCCCAAAGCAGAAATTGCAAAGGAGCGAAGTAAGGCATCAGTATGCTTGTCTGATTTTTTTGGCTCCCAGCCCAAATCATGAAGTATTTTCCTAAAGTAATTTACTGCATAATGTTGAATTTCATCTGAAAAATTTTCATCAAATGTTCTAAAATAAAGTGAGGATAAATTATGTGCAACATTAATTGATGCAAGATAACTATCCTCCTGATAGTAGGCATCAGAAAAGTCAAGATAATTTTGGACTAATTCATTACCAGAAACACATAATGAATACAAGTCGTTTTGTATTGCCCACCTGTCAATTGGGGAAATCTTTTTTTGATCTACTAGCATTTTTAGATCAAGTAAAATCCCTTCATCATATTTTACACGATAGAATCCTTTTCGTCCATAGTTTGCAACAAATCCAGGGGAATGTTTTGGGATTTTAAGAGACATCGATTTTTGCGTAAATAGTTTTGTTATGGTTTCATCAAATCCTCCAATCGATAGAGGAATCTCCCACAATCCCTTCATTGATTTTTTGTCTGGTTCTAAGAGGTAGCGATTTTGTTTAATTGAAAGATTATTTCCATCTTGCTTGATTTCAACTAACGGAAATCCTGGTTGCTTAAGCCAGCTATTAACCATAGAACTGACGGGCATTTTTGAGGCCTTGCCAATTGCATTCCATAAATCCTGTCCTTGAGCATTTTTATATTTGAAGGTCTTTAGGTAATCTACCAGTCCTTTTCTAAAATTTGGCTCTCCAACATAGTCTTCAAGCATCCTTAAGATGCAGCCACCCTTATCATATGATATCGCATCAAAAATTTCTCTAATCTCTGCTGGCGAATTTACAATTACATCAATTGGATGAGTAGTTTTAAGGGAATCTAACCCCATTGCAATATTCATTGCATCCTCCACAAACTGATTCCACAAATCCCATTCAGGATAGAACTTGTCAACAAATTTTGTTGCCATAAATGTCGCAAAACTTTCATTTAGCCAAAGATCATTCCACCACTTCATTGTGACTAGGTTTCCAAACCATTGGTGTGCTATTTCATGGGAGATTACTTCTGCAATGAATTGCTTGGTCCGAGTAGAAGACGTCTTTGAATCATAAAGCAAAATTGTTTCTCTAAATGTGATTGCCCCCCAGTTCTCCATTGCTCCTGCGGCAAAATCAGGTACTGCAATCAAATCTAGCTTGGGCAAGGGGTATTTTATTCCAAAATATTTTTCATATGAAGTTAGAAGCTTTTTTCCCAAATCTAGGGAAAATTTTCCTTTTGATTTGTTGCCTTTTGTAGTTACTACACGAATTTGGGTTTTTCCTATTTTGCCTGTAAGGTATTCAAATTCTCCCACTCCAAGATAAATAAGATAAGTAGACATGACGGGTGTTTTTTTAAATTTGTAAAGCGTTTTGTTTCTAAGCTTCGTTTTTGATTTTACGGGCATGTTTGATATTGCAGTGAATTTGTTATCTGCAATAATTGAAATTTCAAAGGTTGACTTTGCCTCAGGTTCATCCCAACAGGGAAATGCACGCCTTGCATCTGCTGCCTCAAACTGTGTTGTTGCAAGATATTTTGTTTTTTTGCCCTGTCTGTATTGACTGCGGTAAAATCCAAGCAGTCTATCATTTAGAGTTCCTTGAAATTCAATCAGTATCTTAGCTTGGCCTTTGATTTTTTCTTTAAGATTAATTTGAAGTTCCTCTTTTTTTTCATTTGTTTTTGTACTACAACCAATAGTTTTTCCTCTGATTTGTATCTGACAAGAGTTTATTTTAATTTCAGCGCAATGAAGTGAAATTACTTTGGTAGATTTGTTGCAATCAATGGTAATGGTTTCTTTACCGTCAAATGTGAATTTCTTTAGATCCGGTTCAAAACTGAGTTCATAGTTTTTTGGATTTACGTCCACCTATGTAGTAATTTAATTAGGCTTTAAGTAGATTTTCCATGATGTTTTAGATCTACAATTCAAATTCACCCCTTTAT
>JAOTYR010000052.1 GCA_029861785.1 Candidatus Nitrosopumilus sp. | reverse complement strand
GGCTTGCTGAAGTTGTAGTTTATGATGGAAGTAAAGTAATCAAAGGAGATATGGAGTTAGGCAAACTAGCTCCCGAGCCTACTGGAGGAACTTCTGATTTAGGCGTTTATCGTGGTGCTTTCAAATCTTCAGTTGTTTGGCTTTCTGCATTTGCAACAGGGTATGATGAAGGCGGTAAAGAAGGACCAAAAAAATTCTCGGATAAATCTTGGGGAAAAATTGGAAACATTGGAGGAGAACAAGTGGTTCCAACTGCTCTTGAAACAATAACTACTCCGGGAGGAACTTTTGAAACTGTTTTGATCACATGGAAGACAGGAGGTGCTACAAGTAAAGTCTGGATTAAAGATGGATTTCCCTTTCCAATAAAAGCTTCAACATTAACTCATGTCTCTGAAGGAATTCCTCCTCCAGAATACAAATTCCAATTACTAAAGTATGAAGAGAATATACAAACTAGTCCTTTTGATGATGTAATACCTACTGATGTCTTATTGGAACAACTTGGATGTGAAACTCTTTATGATAAAGTTTCAGTAAAAAAACCTACCAAAAATTTTGATTATCAAGTTCATGTTTTTTACGGACCTGAAAATCCAGTTCAGGGATGTCCAATGGGTTTTCTAATAAAATTCATAAGCAAATTTGATGATACGGAATTTCTAAATCAAGTTCAATTTGATTTTCTAGCAGTTGATGAAAATCTAACACCTATGAGATCACTTGCCCAAGAGGATAACAAACAGTATCTATATTCTCCCTCAGGACAAGCGCAAATTGATTTGATAGTAGAAGAAGACCCAGGAATTGCCCATTATGTAATTTGGATTTATGGACTTGCCCCAGAAGGAATTGTACCATCTTCTACCACTGACTACTTGCAAATTGACATCCCAGTTTCTCCCGGACCAGGAGGTGTTATTCCAGATCCTATTCCAGATCCTATTCCAGATCCTATTCCAGATCCTATTGCAATTCCTGATTGGATTAAAAACAATGCAGGTTGGTGGGCAAATGGTGATATCGATGACAACTCCTTTGTTCAAGGAATACAATTTCTAATTAAAGAAGGAATAATGGTAATTCCACCAACTGATCAGGGTTCTAGCTCAGAGACAAATGAAATTCCTGATTGGATTAAAAACAATGCAGGTTGGTGGGCAAATGGTGATATCGATGACAACTCCTTTGTTCAAGGATTACAGTTCCTCATCAAGGAAGGAATTATGAAAATTACTACCTAATTTGGAATATTTCAGAATGAACATTCAAATTGATTAAATTGATATATTTTTCAGCATCATTGATTTAAAATGGTAGGCTTTATTATTCATCCAAAACGGCATCTTCATAAATTAATCAATCAGGGTGAATACATAGAGGCAATTGAATATGCAAAAAGCATAGAAGATAAATTTGAAAATGATTCTGATTTTTGGTTTATTTTTGGCAGTATCTACTTTATTTTAGAAGATGCAACCAAAGCACTTTCATATCTAGAAAAGTCCCTTTCGCTAAAAAACGATGATGTGGAAACTTTGATTATCAAAACAAATGCTCATCTTTTCCTAGAACAAAAAGATGAAGCGATTAAATGCTGTAAAAGAATTATTCACATTGAGCCTGATAATTATGAGGCACAGGGATTGCTAGAGAAATTAGAAAATATCTAATTTTGATTATTTTTCATTTCATAGACATTTTCAAGTAACCAATCACAAAACTTTGTTACCTTTTCATCAAATTCAGTCCAAATGTGAACAGAGTGTGGAAGAATATCTATCTTCCAATTTTTTGTAAATATTCTTACCCCTTCTTTATTCTCATACATGTAAGCGTCTTCAATCTGAATATCGTCTAAAATCTCTTTTGCCTTTTCTTTTATGATGTTTCTGTCAATTGGAAATCTTTTCTTTTCATAATCTACAATTAGGCTTAGATCTCGTTTTCCATACATATCATATTCTTCAATCCTACCTTCTTTTGGAAAATTCACTACTAGATTGATATTGTATTTTTTGCCAACTTTCTTTCCAATCTCTACTATTTTGGAATAGCCCAATGCTGGATTTTTCTTTAATAAAAAACGAATTTGTGCTAAATCTCTTTTCAATTGTTGTTGGAGATCTAATACTATATCTGAAAATATCATGATCTCTCAAATCAAAGTCCCATTATAATCATTAATCTCCAACAAGATTAGTTTTTTTAGATGGTTGATTTATAGTCCGTAATGGCATTACCAATGGATTACGATGGGATGCGTGTTGATGATGCATCTTTGCGAACTGATAACGTAAATGATTACAAAGTGACATGTATTGATTTTATCAAAGACATTGCAAATGATTATTTTGCATGGGTTGATTATTATCAACTTCCAAAAGAGGAAGACAAGAAGAGGCGCGCAGAAATTCGAGCAACTATAGAGAGAACGAATGAATGGATTGCAAAAGTTGCCCAGACAATAAAGGCAGTCGATGTAGTAATGAATGACGGAATTCAAAAAATGGCAGAATCAACAGCTGGTAAACCATTTCAAATTGGTGTTTTTGTGAATGGATCGTCTAGCTATACCATAACAAAACCTGGCATAATTGATGTAAATGTAAAGGCAGCAGGTAGAAAAGACAGAAAAACAAAACTAGGATTTCATTTTAAAAATGACAGATTTCGAATAGAATCAACATGTGATGCATATTTGGATGAAGCAAATCTTCCTGAGGGTGAGTTTCAATTAATGGATATTAATCTAAAACTCTATGCAGAAAATGCCAAACAACGAGATGTCATATCATTTACGGTAACTGTAAGTGAAATGGAAAATGACGTAGAAATTGATCGTAGAGGACTAACTACAATTGTTCATGTAGTCTAATCTCAATAGAAATTCTTTTTTCATGTGCTCTTTTTTCGTCAGGGTATTTTAAAAGAGATATTTTTTTATTCAAATCCTTATCAGTCACTACTTTTGCAATTCCTGGATATGAAGAATCTTGATACTTGATAACTACAACAGAGTCTGCCATTGCATTTTTGAACCAATCTGAATCTGGTCTATGCCTTGAAAAATAAATTTTGTCATTATATTTTACTCCTCGAAGTGTAACTGAATGAGGTTGTTCTGTAACTCTACCTTTTGTAACTAGGATTGCTCTGAATAATTCTTCTTTGATTGCCATGCTCAAGGGATTTTGTCAAGTAATTTAACCTCATTGCTAGAAAATTCTGATATTTGGTATGATAAGTAAATCTCAAAACACTATACAATGTCAGTAAAACTAGAGGGATCTCATCCCAATATGGTCTCAGCCGATTCCTTTACTGGAAAAAAAGTCATAGATAGGGAAGGAATAGAGTATGGTAAAATAAAGCATATACAAATAAATCAAAATACTCTCTGCGTTTGTGGAGTAACAATCCATCAAGGATTCCGTAAAGACTACTTTCTCTCAGAGGATTACATTGACAAATTTACTGAAAAAACTTTGCTTCTCAGCAGACCTCCAGTAAGAGTAGGTATTCCGGTAATTGATACTGACCAACGAAAAATAGGAAAAGTAAAACGCATTCACCGTAATCTTGACACCAATGAAGTAGAATCCATTGAGATATCCGATGGAATAATGCATTCAAAAATCTTGTCAAAGTCTGAAATTTGGGGCGTGGGAGAAAAAGTTATTCTTGGAATAACAAAAGATCAATTCCAGAAACTAGAATAATTTTATTTTATGTTTCCTTAGTCATTCTTTTCATTAGCCATGCCCATTCTGGTCTTTCTTCTTCGTGGTCTTGGACATTTTGCTTCATATAGAACTTTTTGTTTTAATTTATGATATTAATTATTAGAGTAGTTGTTTTTTACAAAATGAGTTTAGAAATTTTAATTCTGCAAGGCAAGAAAAAAATAGGAAGGTCAAACCTAATCAAATATCGGGCAATAGTGAGAAGGGTTTGACTCCTATATTGTAACATTTTTTTTATTACATATAAAGACTACGTAGAAATTATCAGTGGAACATTATGACTTTTTAAAAATTAATCATGGTATTAGATGTTTTTTATACAAATCCAATACCATGTTGTGCTAGGTAGATGATTCTTGAAAAATTTCTATTTAACCCCGATGGACAATTTATCAGCAAATTTTCAGTTTGCCTTTTTTGAAAGTTATTTTGATTGATTTGACTTTTGTAATTCTTCATAATGTTTGATGGATTCTAGCAACTTCTCTCTGGTTATTGTTCCTTCGGAAATTATCTTTTGGTATAATTCGGGGTAAATAAATTCCCGCTCAGAGTATTCGATTATTTTGTTATAGTCTTCTTGAAAATAATGTGGAATTTCACCTGAACCAAGCGTTGATTTAACAGGAAATCCATAGGCATGTGCTAAAACATCATGCCTTAGTCCCTTTGTTTTAAAGTTATTTAATGGAAGATGCGTTTGCAGAAAATCAATAACTTCTGGCTTGTTAATAATCCATTGATGCAACCATTTTTCATCTTCAATTTGGTGGTACTTCATTCTGTTGTAGATAAAAAATAAATCAAATCGTAAAATATTATGGCCAATTATTTTTAATCTGTCATTTCCTATTCCTCGTTGTAGGTCGACTACCAGTTCATAGAATTTTTTTAGCATCTCTTTTTCTCCCATTTCCCATTCTTTTAATCGAAATACGTGACCATTGTTTATTTTGAAAGTGATCAAGATTACTTTGCCTTCAAAGGGAGTGAGACCCCCTCTGTCAAATCTCCAGTAGAGATCTTTATTATCTGAATTTCTATTTAGGCTTCCTGAATCTATTTTTTCTTTTGTTTGAAAATACTCTTCTTTTGTAAATATAGGTGCAGTTTCAATATCTAAAAAAAGGTCAGGCATTGAATTTTTATATGATATAGGGAAGATTAATTTATTGAAACAAAAAAAATGAGTTTTAATTAATTTTTAATTGATAAAAACTTTGATTTGGATTTTAATTATTTATTTTATTTTTGTTTTTAATTAGTTTAGAAATTTGAGAAAATGTGTAAATCCAAGACAAATAAAATTTGAAAAATTATTTCTGAATTGTTTTTTTATCACATTCATAACATATTGGAGTTCCTGACTCTACTGAAACTTCCACATTCGATGAATGACATACTTGACATAGTCCTTTCATGCAAAAAATAATTTTGTAGGCCTTTAAATTTTTTATGAGGATCGAAACCACCGAACGCTTAGCAATTTATAATTGAGATTAGCAATCAAAGTGTTGTATTCAATTGAAACAAAGTCTCTTTCAAAATCTTTTGGAGATCTAAATGCGGTAGATGATATCTCATTTAGTGTTGATAATAAAGAGATCTTTGGTTTTCTTGGTCCAAATGGTGCAGGAAAAAGCACAACAATTATGATTCTAACCACTTTGCTAAAACCTACCTTTGGCCAGGCTCTCGTCTCAGGTTTTGATGTGGTTACTCAACCAAAACAAGTTCGAGAAAGCATAGGATATGTACAACAAGAATCTACAGTTGATGAGTATCTTACCGGAAGAGAAAATCTTTTACTTCAGGCGAGACTAAATCATATTCCCAAGAATCTAATCAAACAGAGAATTGATGAGGTTTTGGAATTAATTGAATTATCTGACAAGCAAAATGACGCCGTGGTGACATATTCTGGAGGAATGAGAAAACGTCTTGATATTGCAGGAGGTCTTTTACATCGTCCAAAAGTTTTGTTTTTAGATGAACCAACTGTCGGTCTTGACATACAAACACGAAGGAAAATCTGGGAATATATCAAAAAAATCCATAAAGAATTTGATATGACAATTTTTCTAACAACTCACTACATGGAGGAGGCAGACCAGCTATGCGATAGAATCGGAATAATTGATTGTGGCAAAATTCAGGTAATTGACACTCCTCAAAACATGAAAAGTGCTATGGGAAATGAAGTAATCTCTCTAGTAATTGAAAATCAGAACAATGAAAAAATATTTCTCTCCCAATTAAAAGAAATTGAACTAATCAAGAATATCAACGAGGATCAAAACAAGATTACATTATTTGCATCAAAAGGTACAGAAGTTATTCCCAAAATATTTCAAATTGCATCTAACCTTAACATAAAGATAAAATCTATCTCTCTTAAACAACCCACACTTGATGATGTTTTCATTTCATACACGGGACACGAAATAAGAGACGATGATGGAAAGTTTAATCGAAAAAGAGAACATGCAAAGATGAAGAGGTTGCGTGCATGAACTCTTTATTTTATGATACATATACAATTTTTTGGCGAGAGTTAAAACGATACAAAAAATCACGCAGTGGTGTTTTGATTAGATTAATTCAACCTGCAATTTGGATTATAGTTATTGGAAATACTTTTTCTGGAACTCAGCCCCTAATTCAGTCAGTGGGATTTGAGGGACAGTACATAGAATTTATGGCACCAGGTGTTATCATATTGACTGCAATCTTTACTAGTATTTTTGGCGGAGTAAATACTCTATGGGATAGACGGTATGGATTTATGAACAAAGCCTTGACTTCTCCCATCTCTAGGTCATCTATTGCATTAGGCAAAATGTCTGCAATTTCTTTGATTGCAGCACTACAGGCTAGCTTGATTTTAGGAATTGCTTTGGCAATAGGTGTAACATTTCCAAATCCAATAATGATTGCACCAATTATGGCAATTGTAATTTTATTTTCATTAGGATTTTCTGGAATTTCTGTAATGATTGCAGCTACTGCAAAGTCTCAAGAGACGTTTTGGGGAATGATTAATTTTCTTGGAATGCCTTTGTTTATGCTCAGCCCTGCCCTATTTCCTCTAGAATTACTACCTGATTGGCTGGCATCTGTAGCAAAACTCAACCCTGTAACCTATACTGTTCTATTGGTTAGAGAGATGATGACAGGCGTTTCAGAAGGTGGAGTTCCCGCAGTTTTGAGTATTGCAGTAATCTCAGTTTTTGTTTTGATTATGGTTGGTCTTGCAAGTTATGTCTTTACCCGTGAAGTGAACAAACCATTTTAATTTTCAATCTAATAGATGGTAAGAATTTATTTTTATTTTTTCTATATAGTTATACTAGTACTATCTAAAATTATGTAACAACTTTAGAGAATAATGATACAACTTATAATCTGAAACTGGAGCAAATAGTCAATGGTAACAAAAAATGCAAAAACAAGTTCAATACTCGGTGTATTCACGGTTCTAGTATTTGCATCTTTAATGGCATTGCCAAATTCATTTGCTGAAGAAGAGGAAGATTATAAAATGGCTGAAAATGTTCAAGCAAATTTCACTTTTACCTTCAGAGATGGAATAGAATCTTATCAATTTCCAGTTTTCAAAATGACTTCGGATTTTATATCAAACGATGGTACATCTTTTGAGATTGAAGGAATTATTGGAAAATCTCCTTATTTACACAAAGCGTTGGATGAGGCATACAAATATCGTATGATGACATCAACTGGTGCAAGTAGCTTTGAGTTTAATTACAAATTCTTTGATGTGGATGTTGATTTAATTAGATCCGATCAAACAGTCAGAACTCTTCATTATTATAACTGTGAAATTCTTGAATATGGAGCAGTCACTCTAAATTCAAATGACTATGAAAGTTACACCTCATCTAAAACTGGATTTGCAGTAGTTGATAAAATTGAATTTAGATGCGGTGGTCTAAATGGTGAATCTCCGGAAACTGCAAGATTTCAAAACATCGATTATGGTGCAATCTATACCTTTGCAGAAGATGTACGAACCTTCATCACCTTCGAGTTTGACGGCGGAGTAGAGAAAATTGAATTTACAACCTTCGAACTAAATTCAGGATTTGAGGAATCTGATGATTCTGTCACTCCCAGTTTTAGTGTAGAAGGTGTAGTGGATTACTATCCTTTACTATACAATGCAATTGACAATGCAAGAAAGGTTTCTGGAGTGGGTTCTGCATTTAACACCGATTTTGAAGCACTTGTTGAATTCTCAAATGGAAAAAAAACTTTGAGATCGCTTGAATTTAATGACTGTCGTGTTTCAAGTGCCATAATCAATACAGAAACTGACAAAGAAGAAGGATTTACAGGAAAAAGCGGATTTGCTATTGTAAATGAAATTGATTTTGACTGTGCAGGTTTGAGTCCTAAGAACGAAGGTTATGCCGAAATTAATGGTGATGCTCCAGTATGGAAAACTTTACTGATGGAAAATGAACAATTAAACGACCGTTTGCAAATGGCAGATGGACTTCGCGTAATGACCACATTCACCTTTGATAACGGAGTAGAAAAACTAGAATTTCCAATTTTCAAACAAGGAGATGTTTTATCCAAAGCCAATCCCACATTTGAGCTAGAAGGAATTGTTGGAGATTACCCCTTACTATACAAGAGAGTAGATGAGAATCTCAGGATTCAAAGCATTTCAGGTGCTAATCTTATGACAGAACTTTTTGATGTTGATGTGAATCTTATCGACGGAGAACTTGTACGAGGATTTAACTATTCGAATTGTCGTGTTATTGATTATGATATTGATTCTGATATGAACAAAGAAGAAAATTACATCAAGGGACAATTTGCATTGGAAAATACCTTTGACTTTGAGTGTCAAGGATATCATCCTAACAATCCAATGTATGATATAATGTTCAACTCTTACACCAAATCAAACACAATCAGTTCAAACGACCTTAGAATTACTCATGATTGGGATCCAGGATTCTACGCAGAGTAGATTTATTTTTCCATTTTTTTAAAAAACACTTGTTTATTCTCAAGAATTTATTCATGAATTATAGGAAATAAATCTTAATAGAATTAATTAAGGATCGTAAATGTTCTTTTACTTATCCTATTTCATTAAACTTTCATTACTTTAGAATTTATTCCTTTCAAATTTATTGATCGCATAAAATAAATATTTTTTTTGAAAATTCTTGAAATATTTTGTAACTAACTTTCTAGTGACACTATATAGAGACATAGGTTGTATGTGCGTTAGGATTAATTGCAGTTTTTTGTTTGAATCATTATGGGACAATGGTTATCTTGGGTAAAATCCAATGAAAAACAACTTTTAACCATTTTAGATAATCTTGCAAAAAAAGCAGTTGAAACCTCCGAAGTAGTTGTGGAGTTATTATCTGATGTAACTAATGCTGAACTAATAAAGAAAGTACATAGTCTTGAAACAGAAGCTGATGTTTTGACAAGGGACATATTTTCTGAATTAAACAAAACATTCATCACTCCTCTAGATCGTGAGGATATGCAGAGAATAGCCTCAAAAATTGATGATGTAATTGACTTTATGGACGGCATTGCGTCTAGAATATACAGTTACCAAATTACAACCCCACCACCATATACAAAAGAAATGGCAAACGAACTTGTTAATGCCACTAAAGAAGTCGAATATATGATTTCAAAACTACAGAGAATAAAAAATCCTCAAGATATGATAGATCATTGTAGAAATACAAGTGATATTGAACATAAAGTTGATGACTTGTACCGAGAAGCAATCAAGGAGCTTTTTACATCAACTGATGCTATACACATTATAAAACTCAAAGATATCTATGAAACAATGGAAA
>JAOTYR010000051.1 GCA_029861785.1 Candidatus Nitrosopumilus sp. | reverse complement strand
CAAAAGCAGCAAAACCTACAGTTAAAGCAAAAGCTGCCAAACCTACAGTTAAAGCAAAAGCTGCCAAACCTACAGTTAAAGCAAAAGCTGCCAAAACTACAGTTAAAGCAAAAGCTGCCAAAACTACAGTTAAAGCAAAAACTGCCAAAACTACAGTTAAAGCAAAAGCTGCCAAAACTACAATAACAGAAGTTAAAGATCTACCAGAAACTGAATCAATAGCAATAAAAGCATAAGATTTGTTCAAAACATATTGAACTCCTCAAATGGGTTTTCGGCTAAAACCGTTGATTTGGGGAGTCGTAATTTTTCTTTACGTTTACTAAGGTTTGAGAATGGATACTTTGTTTCTGTAACAGAGGGTAACAGTAAACTGGGATCTATGGTTGTTTCACTAACTACTGGACAAAATCCTATCACTACAACTGTCATTCCCTCCAAATCTGAATCTATTTTTCTAAAATTGATTGCAGAAAGAATCAGTACTAGAATGCATGGTATCGCAATTGTATCTACCTTTGTTCAGAAAGAACTTGAGCCAGATACTGCAAAAGTCTTAATGCAAGAAATTATGGAGATCATTCAAAATTGATGGATTTACGTAACTATTTATCTTTAATTAAAAAAAGTGGGGATATAAAATCAATCAAATCTCCAGTTTCAACAAAATATGAAATTGCTGGAATTACTGCAAAGGTTGATGGTACATTTGCCTTATTTTTTGAAAATATTCGAGAAAGTGACTTTAATCTAGTAGCAAATCTTGTGGGTACTAGAAAGAGATTCTCCCAGGCAATTGGAAGCTCTGAAGAAAAAATTCATGAGCAAGTAATTTCTGCAATAAAAAAGGCAAAAAAACCTACAGTTGTTTCCTCTGGAAAATTTATGGAAAATAAATCAAAAAACCTATCTGTTTTGCCTATTGTAACTCACTTTGAGAAAGAATCAGGACCATTCATTACCTCTTCCATTGCTTATGTTAAAAATCCTGAAACAGGGAAACAAAATTCTTCATTTCACCGGATGATGCCAATTGATAATACTCATTTTTCAATTAGGATGGTTGAAGGAAGACATCTACACAGATGTTTTATTAAAGCCAAAGAGAATGGAGAAGATCTTAAAATTGCAATAACTATTGGAGTGCATCCTGCAATATCGATTGCAGGTGCCTATCAGGCCGAATGGGGAAAAGATGAAATTGATATTGCAAATTCACTTTTAGGAGGAAGACTAACCCTATCAAAACTTCCTTTTACTGGATTAAAGGTTCCTTCTGGAACTGAAATTGTTATGGAAGGAAAAATCTTACAGGACAAAACACATCAAGAATGGATGGTAGAAATGCTTCAAACATATGACCATAAACGCAGAGAGCCAGTTTTTGAATTAGAAAATCTCTACTTTAGAAATAATCCTATATTTCATGATGTTTTATCTGGATTTTCTGAACACAAATTACTAATGGGAATGCCAATTGAATCCAAACTAAATGGCGAATTGAAAAAAGCATATCCACAAACAAAACAAGTTTCAATGACTAATGGCGGGTGTAATTGGTTGCATGCTGTGGTACAGATAAAAAAGAAAGCTGAATCAGATGCAAAAAAAATAATAAAAAAAACTTTTGAAGCACATCGCTCCCTTAAACAGGTGACAATTGTAGATGAAGACATTGATCCCAATAGTGCTGAGGCTGTTGAATATGCAATGGCTACCAGATTCCAGGCTGACAAAGATTTGGTTATTCTGACCAAAGTGCGCGGTTCTAGTCTTGATCCTTCAAGTGATCAAAAGAAATTACAAACTGCTAAAATGGGCATTGATGCGACTAAACCTCTCTCAAAACGTCCCGAAGGATTTGAGCTGGCAAAAATTCCAAGAATTGACAAAATAAAGCTAGAAAATTATTTCAAATAAGAAAAATCATTCAAAAACTAATTAAATCAGGCTGATTTTAAAATAAAGGATTGGCAAAAAAATCCGAGAGATATTTTAAAGATTATCTTAAAGATATCACAAATGACCAACTGGTTCAATTTTATGATGATTTGGAATGGACTCCATTTCCAGTTCTAGTAATCAAAGAATATCAAAATCGCTTTAAGGCCAAAAATAAAAAAGAGGTGCTTGAAAAACTTAAAACACATGCTGAAATTGCCAAAGAAAAAACTCAAGAATTGCGTTCTCTTGCAAAAATTGGCAGCTCAAAGGTAACACGAGAAATACAAACAAAAGGAAAAAAATTAAAAAAATCCATTGGAGAAACCACTTTGGTTTCATCAGAGAAAAATCTAAGGATTCTAGAAAAACTTGGTGAATTAAACAAAAAAGGAATTATTACAAACAAAGAGTTCAACGAAAAGAAAAAGGAACTATTAAAGAGAATTTAAAATGACATTTGAAAATTCGCCAATTGAGAAAAACCCTACAGAATCTCATGCAGAAGTGATTGTTAGAATGTTTCCTTCTGATGCAAATCCTGCAGGAAATGTGTTTGGGGGAGAAATCCTAAAGCATATTGATATGGTGGCAGGCATTGTTGCTCAAAGACATTCACAATCAAATGCAGTAACTGTTAGCATGGATAGTGTAAATTTTATCAAACCAGTTTTTGTTGGAAACGTTCTAAAACTTAATGCAAGAATAAATTATGTACACAATTCTTCAATGGAAATTGAAGTAAGGGCAGAAGCTGAAGATATTGTAACCGGAATTAGAACAATTACTGGAACTGCTTTTGTTACCTTTGTTGCGTTGGATAAAAATGGAAAGCCAACCCATGTACCTCGACTAGCTCTAAAAACTGATGAGGACAGGAAAAAATTTGAAGAGGGAAGAATTCGAATGGAAGAAAGGTTAAGACATCGCAAAAAATCCGACTAGCCTTTATGGATCAGTTTAAGAGTGAGAATATTTTCTAGTTATTAATGTCAAAAGAACAAAAGTCAAATGAATGGGATTCTCTTTGGCAAGAATATACAAAATCTCTTGAAAATTGGAAAACTCTTTTTGAGCAGGTTCAAAAGGCAAATAATGACATGCAGACAAAATTTAACGAGGTATGGGAAAAAGCATCCAAAGAATCTAGTCTTGAAACTATGAAATCATTTGGAGAAAATTGGCAAAATGCCATAAGTGACGCTGGAATGAAATCTTTTAAGGAATTTAGTGATGCTTGGCAAAAGGCTCTAAATGAAACCGGTACTGATGCATTTAAGAAATTTGCAGAAAACTGGCAAAAAAATCTTATGGGTTCAGGAATGGAACAAATGGAGGCATATGGCGATATGATGAAAAAATTTGCTGAAACTTGGACAACAATGTGGCCTAAATCACAATAATTAACAGAATTTTTTTATACAAACCTAGAATTAATAACTACTAATACAATACAAACATCTAGGTGTGTAAAAATACAAAGTCAATGTTTTGTTGAATTGTTTGGCTTTAATGATTTAGCCCGATTTGTTTGTGCATTTAGAGAGTATCCACTTCGAGTTTATTCTCATGAATTCAATGGGACTCGAGTTCTA
Source organism: Candidatus Nitrosopumilus sp. (assembly GCA_029861785.1). Taxonomy (GTDB): domain Archaea; phylum Thermoproteota; class Nitrososphaeria; order Nitrososphaerales; family Nitrosopumilaceae; genus Nitrosomaritimum. The sequence continues at coordinate 6,154 of JAOTYR010000051.1, read as the reverse complement.
TCTAGTGGTTTGACTCTTGCAAATACATTATTGCTGTTTTATACTCCAATGACAAAATTTGGTCGATACATCTCATACAATGCATCTGGAGGAAAGGAATACTGTGATATTGTTGAATCTACAAAAAACATATCTACATATGCTCCAATAATTCATCTAGAATCTCAAATCTCATCACTTCCAACTGAAGCAGAAAAAATATCAGACATATTTCATCCAATTCGAGTAAAAGATTTGGGAAGTCTAGCAAGATTAACTTATGATCCTGAACTACCAGATGAGACCAATCTTGCATTGTATACAATTCCTCACAACAACTCTTGGTTAATTGGGTATTTGACATCATTAGAGATGGATGATATTTTTTATCAATTCAACTATGTAGAGATGGACTCAGAACCTATGAAGCCTTTTTTAAAATATCAAGGAAATGAGGGAAAAGAACCAGAACTTTCTGATAGTTTTGAGCATGGTTTCTCATATCTGTCTATTATAAAAATTAAAAATGAGCATTCTATTTTTGGTTTAAAATAAAATCACAACTAACCATTCCAACTGGTTAATTGTTTAATTTCTTTTCTTGATTCATCTAAAATTCGCCTCATAACTGGAAGATAAACCTCACAAGCATGTGATATTTCCATATTTTCATAATTTTCCATTTCTAGATATGCAGATGCAATAATTTGATTTTTAGATATCTTGGGTTCACTTCTGCTTTTTCTCTTTTGATTAATTATTTCTAAATATACAGGCATCTGTCTTTTGATTTCAATTTCTAATTCTTTTTTTGATCTGATTTTCCCTTTTGTCAATCCAACCTGAATTGACTGAAAGAAATCATCTTTGTATCTTTGATTGGGACGTATCTTTATGATAATCTTTGGGAGGTGATTATATTGTTTAAAAAAATAGATTGTTTCTTGGATAAAATTTGGATAAGAACCATTATGCTCTTTTTTATAATTCTCCTCAAACCATGATAAAAATTTTAGAGCCAGATGATCGTCTTTTTCTTTAGCTTTTTTTTCAAATTTTTCTTTTGTGCATTTTCCAGAAACAAATAGTCCAAAACCCCCATTTGCTTCTTCAAAAATTTTATAATAAACATCAATCACAAATTGAATGTATGCTTTAAAAAAATAATCTACATAATAAGGATCAGGATTAAAATGATTAATTTGTTTTAAATTAAATTCACAATCTCTTATTTTTTCTTCAATACTCATTCTTATTTTTTAGAATTGTTATTTGCATATTTTGATCTTGTCTTCAAATTTTGTGCAAGTTCCTTGAATATTTCATTCACACTAACATTTACAAGATTAATCGTAGCATTTTCACTTACAATTTGATGTTCAAATTCCTCCTTTATTGCAAAAGATACTGATGACCAATGAAGTATCCCCTTCAACTGTTCATCTATTGTTGCGTTGGTAGTTGGGAAATTAGAAGGAGAAAATACAACTCCATTAGCCCATTGCATTGTGGGTATTCCTCCACCTGAGGATCTTGTACTAAATGCAATCTGTTTTACCCAATCAATAAAATTGTATTCTATTATCTCATGGATTACTAATTTTTTCCATGGCTCTACTGATATTTCCATAATTTAGTGATTTTGTTTATTAATTAAAATCTTGTTTTTAGGAATTATATCTAAAATTTTCCCTTTCTAAATCTATATCAACTTAAATTTCTGATTTTTTTGAACAAATTTAATTTTTATCGAATGTGGCATTTTCTAATTAGATCATTTTTTAGAGGTTAAATTATATGACAAATACTTTTACTTGGATTGAGAAAACCATGGAAAACCATTTCTATTTTTAAAAATAACAATAAATGAGAAAATGAATGAAAAGAAAAAATCAATAGCTGTAGTACTAAATGCAAGAAATGAGGAAAAAGTTATTGCAAAAACATTACAGTCAATATTTGATCAAAAACTACTACCTTACAGAATAATTGTTATAAATGATGGTTCTACTGATGATACCAAAAAGGTTTTATCGAAATTTCCAACAATTGAGCTAATTGATAGGCCTGTTAGAAATGAAAGCTATTTGGCTAGAAAAGAATTAGCCAATACAATTAATCTGGGATTGTCCAAGCTTCATAATGATGAAAGATGTGAATATGTGTGGTTAGTTGGTGGGGATTTAATTTTTCCACATGAATATACATCTGAAATTATAACACGAATGCAAAAAGATTCAGTTGCCATCTCCTCAGGAGTAATAGAAGGTGAATTTTCAATAGAACCACGGGGTGGAGGTAGAATTGTTGATTGGAAATTTTGGAAAAAAATTGGAATGTTATACCCAGTAAATTATGGGTGGGAAGGATATCTTTTACTGAAAGCAAATAGTTTGGGATATAAAACCAGCAGTTATCCAGATCTAATTATTACCACACAGCGAAAAACTGGTACTAAGTTCAATTCAAAACTATATTATTATTATGGACTTGCATTGAGGGCCTTGGGTTATACGACTTTTTATACACTTGGAAAAACCCTACTGTTTACAAAAAAAACTCCCAAGGGTGCATATTATATGCTCAAAGGGTATTTTTCAAACTATTCTGATCTATACGAGTCGGAATTAAGAGATTATGTCAAAAAAACACAGAATAAAAAATTGAAAAAAATGGAGTATTTTAATCGATTTCTTACCATTTTGAAAAAATCGTAAGAAGCAATTTTAGGCGTTTACTTAATTAATATCATTATTGAGGAAAAAATAACGAGAAATGTTGAACAATACACTACAAGAATCGCAGATAAAAAAAACTAGCATTGAAGTTTTTGGATTGGGATATGTGGGATTGCCATTGGCAGTACGCTTAGCTGTTCAAGGATGGAATGTTAGCGGAATAGATGTAAACCGCGATAGAATATCAAGGTTAGAAAAAAACGACTTGTTTGATTCTGAATTAAACTTGAAAACAGAATTTGACGAATCACGAAAGCAGGGTTTTATATCATTTACAACTGAACCCAAAAAAATAAGTGGCTCAAAAATTGGTATAATTTGTGTCCCTACTCCAATTCCAGGTCCAGGAATAAAATCTGATAAATATGTAAAAGATGCTGTGGAAAAATTCTTGGATACAAGCAAAGCCGGGGATGTGATTTTAGTTGAAAGCAGCGTAGAGGTTGGAACAATTGATGATCTAGAAAATATTGTTAAATCTAAGGGGTTCGTCATTGGAAAAGACTATGGATTGTCTTTCTGTCCAGAAAGAATTGATCCACAGAATAAAGAATGGAAACTAGAAAACATACCTAGAGTAATTTATTGCTCAGATGATGTTACTTTTCAAATCTGTCAAAACGTCTACTATGATGTAAACCAAGCAAACATAACTAGAGTAAGTTCTGTAAAAGTTGCAGAAGTTGTAAAATCATTCGAAAATACCTACAGACTGGTTAACATATCTCTGGTGAACGAGCTAGCTATTCTCTGTGATAAGCTTGGAATTAATGCAGGAGAAGTAATATCTGCAGCAGCAACAAAGCCTTTTGGTTTTAAACCATTTTATACTGGAGCAGGAGCGGGTGGACACTGCATTCCAAAAGACCCTCTCTTTTTGTTGGAATCCTCCAAAAAATTTGGAATTGAATTTAAGGCAATTGAAAATGCCTTGGAAGTTAATTCTTTTGTTCCAAAATATATAGTAGAAACAATCGAAAAAACACTATCCAAAAATAATTTACCTCTATCCGTAATTGTTTGTGGAATGGCTTACAAGCATGATTTAGAGGACATGCGAGACTCGTCAGGCTTCAAATTATACGACGAATTTCAAAAGAAAGGGTTTCAAGTTTCAGCCTACGATCCATTTTACAAAAAACAATTAGAAAAAAAATACCTTATTGAAAACAAAATGGAGGGAAAATCAATAAATTTATTGAATGATTTGTCAAACGACTTGATTAAAAATTTTAGCTGCCTTTGTATTGTACAGCACCATACCAAATCAAAGTTTAGAATTCATCAAATTTATCAAGATTCAATGGTACCTCTCATCTATGATTGTCAAAACAAATTAGCCATTAACCCTCTTTCAAAAACTATCCTAAATTCATTTGGAGGCAAATAATCTATTTGTCTTTATATATTAATCATAAAATAGAATTCAACCAATAACCAAATACTATAATGTCCAATATAGCTGTAATCATAATTGCAAAAAACGAAGAAAAATTTATCTCCAAAACTATTGACTCATTAATCAATCAAAAACTTAAACCTCATAGAATTATTGTAGTAGATGATGGTTCAGATGATAAAACAAGTGAAATTGCATTACAATACAAAAACGTAGAAGTCATTAAAAGAAAAAATAGAAAAGAATTTTTACAAACAAAAAAAGAACTGGCAGAAACTACCAATGTTGGTCTTGAAAAATTAAGGGATGATATTTCTTGTGAATTTGTAATGAAATTAGATGCTGATATTACACTCCCAAAAAATTACATTTCTGACATTATCACAAAAATGGAATCAAACCCAAAAATTGCTGTCTCCTCAGGAGTAATTGAAGGAGAACACTACGTTACTCCTAGAGGTGCAGGAAGAGTTGTTAGAATGGATTTTTGGAGGAAAATTGGATTGAGATATCCTGTAAATTACGGTTTTGAAGGATATCTTCTAGTAAAAGCCATGAGTATGGGCTATCAAGTAAAAGTATTCAATGATCTAATTTTTCAAACATTGAGAAAAACAGGTTCAGATTATAATCCAAAATTGTATTATTACTATGGGCTGGGAATGAAGTCTACTGGATATACTTTTGTTTTTGCACTTCATAGAATCTTAAAATTTGCAATGAAAAAACCTATGGGTGCATATTATATGTTACGTGGGTTTTTATCGAACTATGATAACCTATATGAAAAAGAAGTTAGAGAATACACAAGAAATTATCAATACAGAAAACTTCGATCTATTCTAGGATTAAATATTTTTTCTAAATAAGAAAAACTAGACATTCTTATTATTTTTAAGAATTTTTTTTATCTTCTTTAGAAATTGATTTGTATATTCAAAAATATAGATACTGCGGCCATTGCTGACACCAAATCATCTTCTACTAATTCAAATATTTGTCAATCTTACATACTAAATTTATAGTCCTTATAGCCAATTTGGTCCTTTTGTTAACTATCAAGAATAATTTTTCTTGTTAATGTGTTTTGTTTTTCAGGCTATTAACCCCCATTCAAATGTAATTTAGGTAAAATATTAATTTTAAAAAAAGAATTAATAGAATCTCTAAATCAAGGATACTGATATTATTTTACCTTCAAATTATATTTCAACAATAACTCGAAGGATGAATTCTACTCCTAAAATTGCTGTTTCATCTGGTGTAATTGAGGAAGAGTCCGCATATGTTCCTCGTGGCGCAGGCAGAGTAGTCAGGTTCGATTTTTGATAAAGTATTGGATTACGGTATCCTGTAAATTACGGTTTTGAAGGCTATCTACTTTCCAAAGCTAGAAGCATGGGATATGAAATTATTGTATATCCAAAACAAATTATGAAAACAACTAGAAAAATTGGTTCTAATTACAAACCAAAAATGTATTATTACTATAGTTTGGGGTTGAAAACTAATGGCTATGCTTTGCCATTTGCCTTGTTTAGAACTTTTCAAATTGCCAAACTAAAACCTCTTGGTGCTCTATACATGTTAAAAGGGTATTTTTCAAATTATAACGATCTTTACGAACCAGAAGTACGTAAATTTCTTAAAAAAATCCAATATATAAAAATCAAAACTTTTGATATTAACACCATAAAGCGACTTTTTATTAAAAATTAACAAGCTCAAGCTATACTTGAAACAAAATTCACGTGGTAGTTAACAAATATACTTAAATTCCTTAGAATATTAAAAAAAATTCAATTTAGTATTGATAAAAAAAGAAAAAACTGTGATCTATTCTTCAGTCGAAAATTCCCAACCTGAAAAATGTATTTTAAACAAACAATTTTTCCTCAGTCCACCTGTAGACAACAAATCAATCTCTCTTTTCATGAAAGAATTAAAAAAAATCCAAAATTCCATAGTTTTTGACAAATCTTTTCCTGAATTATTTTATTATGATTACATATCTTTGTGGTGGCCTTTTTATCAAGAT
>JAOTYR010000123.1 GCA_029861785.1 Candidatus Nitrosopumilus sp. | reverse complement strand
TCAAGCTCGATATCTTTCATACAAAACTTTGATTTTATTCTGAATAAATTTGTTAGAGCGGGCCCAAAGGGCTTCGATCCCTTGACCATTGGATTAGAAGTCCAACACTCTATCCATGCTGAGCTATGGGCCCAAAATCACCATAGTAAATGCCATTTTAAGGGTTTACAACCATTTTTTTTTGTAATTCTCTCTTTCCATTTTAAACAAAAATTGTTGAGTGTACCCAGCAAATGGACCAAAGTGATTTACAATTTTTTCATGTAGCAATTCATACTGCTTATGTGTAATGTTTTTGGTCAAGAGGGTGAAAGTATTTGGATAGTACTTTCCTAAAACTCGAATCATCCATCTATCTAAAGGAAACGCCTCTAATTTATCAAGAGAAAATAGCAATATGCAATCTGCAACTTTATCTCCTATACCTGGGACTTTGGAAATCAAGTCTTTGGCTTTGATATACTCACAATTTTGCAAGTATTGAAAATTAATTTTGTTAGAATAAACCATTTCTGAAGCCTTTATGATAAAATTGGAACGATAACCAACTCCACAGCTTCTAACCTCTTGAAAAGTTGCAGCTGCAAGAGTTTTTGATTCTGGAAATAAAAAAAATTCTCTTCCATCAAAAATTACTTTTTTACCAAAACTTTTACAAATGTTTTCCAAACATTTTTTAATTTTTTGGATACTAGAATTTGATGATACTATAAATGATATAAAACATTGAAAGGGATCTTGTCTTAATAGTCTAAGCCCAAAAAATTTTTTTACTGCTTTTTTTGTGGTAGGATCAATTGAGATGGATCTTAAAATTTTCTCAAGATCATCTTTTTCTCTAAAGTAATCAATTTTTTGGTTAGAGTACGATTTGATTTCCCCTGAATCATTTATTTTTAAAATATCTTGCCCGTTAATTCCGTACCAGTTGCTTTGATACTTTTTCCAAAGAAATACTTGCCCGCTATTTATGGTAGTTTCTAAATCAATTTTACAATATTCTGGCATTTCAAATAGTTATGACTTCATTAATAGAGGGTGAGTGAGCCTCTAATCCAAACTGATCATGAATTTCCTGGGCAAATCTCTCACAAGACTCACTATCGCCATGAACTGTCAAAACCTTTGGATTACCTTGTATTTTTCTTACAACTTCAAATAATTCATTTCTATCTGCATGCCCAGAAAATTGAAATTGCTTTACTTCTGCAGCAACATTAAGATCCTTTCCTCTAGTATTCACTTTACCTGAATCAAGAAGCTTTTTGCCTGGAGTTCCTTCACCTTGATATGAGACAAGAGCAATTCCATTTTTACTATCAAATGACAGCTGTTGAAGGTAATATGTTGCGTTTCCTCCTACGAGCATACCTGCAGGAGAGATAACTACACAAGGTTCTTCAATTGCACGTTTTCTTTTGTCATGATCTTTTACGGCAACAGCTTCATTAATTGCATCAGCAAAGACCTCGGAATCTCTCAAATAACTAGGATGACGAAACATTATGTCGTTTACTTTTAGTGCCATTCCATCCATTATGATTTTGTGTTTAAAATTTGAACTTCGTAAAATACACGCCATTTCTTGAGATCGTTCAACTGAAAAAGATGGAATAAACAAAACTCCTTTTCTATCCATTACTTCATTTGCAAATTCGATTAACTCTCTTTCTGACTCTTTTCTTGGTGTTTGCTCCGTTTGAGAGTATGTGCTTTCAATTATCAGAAGATCAACATCTCCAACATCTAAATCAGCTTCACGCAACATTCTAGATCCATGGGTCTTAATGTCTCCAGTATAGAAAAGTCTCTTTTTTTCAGATTCAATTAAAACACTACTTCCTCCAATTACATGACCTGTTTCTCTTAATTCAAAGGTTGCATTTCCTTTGGTAATCTTTTCTTTAAAACTAATTTCTTTTGCATTTCTCATCATGTTGTTTAATTCAGGTAATCCAAATGGCTGAGCATCTTTTGTAATTTTTAACATGTCTTCAATGAGCAATTGCGATAAATCAAAAGTGGGTGGAGTGGCATAAACATCAGTATTACCACTCACAAACAATGAAGGAACATTTCCTGAATGATCCAGATGTGCATGGGTGATAATTATAGCATCCAAATCTTTGGGTTTCACATGTACAGGATAACCTGGAGGACTTCCTCTTTTTCCAAACAAAACTCCATAATCTAGCAACAAATTTGTTCCATTACAGTTTACTAAGAAACCAGATCGACCCACTTCGTTTGCAGCTCCTAATACTTTTACATCCAAGAAATAAACTCAATTCTAGTCTATGTTAAAACCTTACCAGATTAGATCCGATCATTATGTATTGCATAGAATCTACAAAAGCTTTAATTAGTGCAAGCTAAGATCCGATCCACATGGGAAGATCCTATGATGAGTGGATAGCTCAACAAGACCAAGCTCTTGTTACAAAAACTCGTGCAGGCGATGAAGGAAATAAAGTACTTCTTAACCAAATTAACTGGATTTGGGTTGCTAATCTTATGAACAAGAAGGCAGAACTTAATCCAACTTCAGCAGAATTACTCGATTGGGTAACCTCTGGTCAAATCGATGCAATGAGAAAATAAACGTGCTAAACACGTTATCTTTTTGTTTTTTATAATGTTTTATTCTTGTGACCACATGTAATTTTTACATTTCAGATTTTC
>JAOTYR010000050.1 GCA_029861785.1 Candidatus Nitrosopumilus sp. | reverse complement strand
CCAAAGAAAAATATTTCCTCTATTGGTCCAGCTAGTATAATTTGAATAAGTGATATGGGAAAAATAGGTTCTTCATAATCAAAGACAAAGTACTCGATACTCATTATTGAATAAGCCACTACCAACCCCAAAGCGCTGTAAAACAAACCCATTTTTAGCAAATACCAAAGTGATAATTGCCTGTAATTAGACAGCCAAGATTTTGGATGCATATCTAATTTTTCATCAGAATACTTTGGGTTCATTTTAATTTTTTTGTTGATTCCAGTCATATTTTTCTCTTTCAAATTTTAATCCTTTCCAAAAAATAATTTCAAAGGTTTATTTTCAATTACTTTAGAAATTTTATAAAAAAAATCAGATTTGTTGTTCACTATGAAAATGCACTTCCTATTAAATAAAAAATAGGTGAATATTACATGACAAAAATATTTGGAAACATTCTTGTTCCATATGATCATTCGCCTCATTCAAAAATAGCTTTAGATAAAGCCCTTGGAATGGCGGAATTAACAGGTGCAGATGTTACTTTGGCACATGTAATTTCTGATGATAAAATTCCAAAAAAAATAATTCAGTCTAATGAGGATTCAATATTTAGTCACGAAATAGAATTTCTTAATCCCATAGAACATGAGGCCATAGAAAGAAAAATTGTTCTCAAAGAAGAGATTCTCTATGGAAACGCAGTTAAGGAAATACAAAATCTTATGAAAAAACAAAATTTTGATATTGTTATTATGGGGAGGAGGGGTAACACAAGGATCACATCTTCTACCTTAGGTAGTGTTTCTAATGCACTGATCCAAAACTCTAAAATTCCTGTTCTGGTTGCGGCTTAAAATTCTGAATTAGTTTTTTAAAAAAATTACTACCTTACGACAACCTAGCGTATTTTATGGCCTAAATCAGGGGAACGCCATTTTTACTGACAGCTGATAAAAAGGCAGTCCCCCCTCCTTCCTTCCCAAAAAATAATTTCAAATTTTTATTCAAATTCATTGTAATTACCAAAGTTCAGGAACAAGTTTGGTAAAAATCAAATTTCATCAAATATTATTAGACAATTTCTAGATTCATTAAACAGTGGAAAAGAAATCTTTAGGAATAATTACATGCCTCTCAATAATTCTTTTATTTGGAGCAGGCCATATTCCATACTCTTATGGCTTGAGTTGTGCAGGACCTACCATTGAAGAAGAGTTTTCCCTATCACAGTGGGTCTTTTTGGGTAAATTTATCTCAGAGACTGATGTGGGAATTTTCTCAGATAATACAGTATTGGATTTTAAAGTAATTGAAAATTACAAGGGAGCGACTTCCCCAACAATAAAGGTTCTAAACAATCCAGGTTGGCGTCACTCTTTTTCTGCAGATGAGGTAATTATTTTTGCAGGTGCAGATTTGTTTGGAAATCCTGAGTTGTTTTTATGTACAAATTCTGGTGAAACATCAGAGAAATGGATTTCAAAAGTTAGGGAATTGAGTGGATCTGAGATTGATTTTGTTTTACCGCCAAGAGTTCAGATTAATAATGGTGTAGAGAATGGGGACATTTTGTGCAGAGAGGGTCTAGTATTGGTTTTCAAGGCGGTAGACTATTCTCCTGCATGTGTTAAACTTTCTACTGCCCAAAAGCTCTTAGAGCGAGGGTGGACCAAATTAGGTAATCCTTGAAATCAAGAAAAATAATTTCAAAATTTCAGAGAACCTTCTTTTAATGCATTTTTGAAAATGTCAATGTATTGCTCAATAGAACAGTTTCTTAAGGAAGCAGGCATTTCAGAGGAATCAAATTTTTCAATCATTTTTATCTTTTTTCTCACAACAAATCGTACAGGACGAGGTACATTTTCAGTGTATTTTTTGTTTACATATTCAATTTTTTCTTTAATTTCTTCGTTGTTCATTTATTAGACAAATTGAAAATTTGAATTAAACTTATCTGATAATTTGTCGTTGTCCTTCAGATTTTTTATAAATTAGATTCTCATACTTTCCCAAAAATAATTCATAATCATTTGGAGGATTATGAGTTTTTTTTTGGAATATATCGGCATAGATCACTAAGTAATCTTTCCACCATCTTTAATCAAAACTCCACTCCCTGATTCAACTGTAATATTATGTGATGAAAAATCAATATCAAGTGTAAATGGAACTGTCAGTACGGTGTTATTTTGTACTACAAGATCCCCATTATTGATGGTAGCATCTGTTGTCATTGTGCAGCTTGTATCAACTTCCCAATTACCTGAAGGAGGTGGCGAGCATGGACTAATTGATGCGATGTTGTACTCATTGACGTTATCTTCACTGCCTACAACAAACATCTTTGTTTCATCAGAGCTAAAGGCAACACCTGTTGGGCTAGTCTCCTGTCCTGCAACTGAAAAAGAGTCTACAAAAGAAGTGGTGGATACGTCAAATGGGGCGGAGAGGGTATACTCGTGGACGGCATCGCCCCCATTACCTACCACAAACATCTTTGCTCCATCAGAACTAAAGGCAACACCTGTTGGAATTCCTTCCTGTCCTGCAACTGAAAAAGAGTCTACAAAGGATGCAGTCGATACGTCAAATGCGGTGGACAGTGTGTACTCGTTTACGTCACCTCCAATCAAACCTACCACAAACATCTTTGCTCCATCAGAACTAAAGGCAACACCTGTTGGACTAGTCTCCTGTCCTGCAACTGAAAAAGAGTCTACAAAGGATGCAGTCGATACGTCAAATGCGGTGGACAGTGTGTACTCGTTTACGTCACCTCCAACCAAACCTACCACAAACATCTTTGCACCATCTGAGCTAAATGCAACACCTCTTGGACTAGTCTCCTGTCCTCCAACTGAAAAAGAGCCTACAAAAGAGATATGAAATAAAGAAAAAGGATCTGCAAAAGCATCTTGAGACAATCCTAATGTTCCTAAAATCAAAAGACCAAAAATTACTATTGATTTAATCAAACTTATCTCCTATCAAAACAAGTTCTACCAATTCCAATAAATTGTTTGGAAAATATTGATATTTAAGAAAAGTTAACAGTTCTCGTAGCATTAAATTGTGATATCATTATAAGCGATTCCGGTAAAAACCACATTCAAACCTTTGATGGAAAATTAAACTCTGAAAAATTATTTATCTGAAATTATTTCTCATACTTTCCCAAAAATAATTCTAAACAAAAGATAATCCTATACAAGATTATGAATTTAGAAAAACAAAAAGAAGAGATTAGATGCAGACTAAAATTTCTTACCAAAAAACTGCAAATCCTACAATCCCCCGCCAGAAAACTCAGAGAGTTCAATCTCATATCCAGAAGGATCAACAATGTATACTGACTTTGATTTATCCCAGTCAACCTCTCCTCCATAAAGGACCTGCACTCCCAAATCCTTGCATTTGGAAATAACCGTAGAGAAATTAGTCACATGAAAGCCAAAATGTGCAATTCCACCCTCAGGGGACATGTCAGGTATCTCATAGAGGCATAGTTTGATGGAATCGTTTCCAATAATTTTTGATGGTACGTCTGTTTTGTTTGGATTATCATCTTGCTTTATCTGGAAACCAAATAGGTTTCCGTAAAACTTTACAGAATCTGCCAAGTCCTTTACTTTCATGTTTATATGATCAATTGATGTTGCATCAAGGGCCGTCATGCAGATTCTTGGATGGATGTTACATTTAGATTTAGAGTTTACCGTTCTTGCAAAGAGTTACCGCATAGATTAGTTCAAAGTTTTTTGATATGTTTTTGAACTTTGATAGGTCTGTGTTTGCTAGTCGTATTATGTCAAAAATAATACAAAATGTGTCGCCTAAAATATCAAACTAGCTCTTCACGGAGTGGAATTTTTCGCTATTACACACCTAATTACACACTGTTTGAATAATTAGAAGAATAAATTTGGAGTAATGATAACTTTTAAAATAATTAATACCCCATAATATTTCGTAATTTTATGACAATAACTGTAACTAGATTGGCAGGTGGTGTTACTCAGCTTTTCAACACCGAAACCGGAAGAGTGACTTTCAAATGTAAAGCAGAATCAGCTTTTTTGCCAGTTGAGGCATTTGGTGGAATTGTAAAGTTTAATCAAAAAGGTGCAATGGCAACAGTGACAGGCCATATCACTTCGCTTGACTCTTGTGATGTTATCAAAGAAGGTGATCCCTCTTACAAAGAAGCATTGTCAGCAGTAATTGATGCTAAAAAAGAATATCTAAAAAGCAAGTATGATGCAGCCCAAAAAGAAATTCAGGAATTAGAAATTAAATTATCTTCTCTCAATTAAATCAAAATTTTTCTTGAAATTCTTCACATTTGCAGTCTTTTACTAGGCATTTTCCTTTTCCCTCATAATGGATTAAATTATCATGATAACATCCAATTTCCTTGTTGCTGCAATTCATAATGATGATTTGTTCTAGTCATTAATTTTGTTTTCCAGACAATTATAATTACGCAGATATTATAAAGGAATTAGTGGTCGGAATCAAAAGTATTGGCAGATTTTTTATGTTCATTGTAGGAGGTATTATTGCAATTATTGTGGGCTCTTTTATGATTCGCGGAACAATGCATCTTTGGGACAAGCCAGAGTCTGATGACAAAAAGGACAAGTAGGGATTTAATTTAAAAATTAAAGATTCAGTGAAGTAGAAATACTCCTTTGATTTAGATATACCATGGTTGGACCTCAAGATGGTGGATTTGGTTTTGATCAATCAAAAAAATATACCAATGTAGAGAACTTGGAGAAAATATGTGTACAATGTCAGGCAGGTCAGCATAAAAAATGCCTTGCTAAAACAAAAGAAATAGAGAATTGTGATTGCGAGCACTGTATTATTTATGGATAATATTATTTTTGAAACTTTTTTAAATAATGTCTGAATGAACATTTTTCATGTCAAACCAATATGAATTTCGATGTCCACTATGCGGTGAGAACTTTGGGAGTAAAGTAATTGACCTTGCAAAACATATAGGAAAATACCATGATCCTTCAAGATCCTAGTTACAAAATAGAGTAGATTCAATAATATGTGCAAATTGAGGTTTAACAATGTCTAAAAAACAGCAAATAGGTGCATGGATTGGAATAATTGGCGGTGGAATTGGATTCTTCTTTTTCTCAATGTATGCTGAAGACTTTTTCAGATGACTTTAAAATTAATTATTAATAGAGATTAACATTGCAAAAAATTTCTGACCATGTAAAAAAATTTCTCAATTCTCAAAAATTAGGTTATGTTGCAACAGTTTCTGAAGATGACATGCCAAATCTCTCTCCAAAGGGCACCATAATTGCTTGGGATGATAGCACATTGGCCTTTGCTGATATTCGTTCTCCAAAAACTATGGCGAATTTAGAAAAAAATCCTAACCTAGAGATTAATGTTATAGACCCATTATTGAGAAAAGGATTTAGATTCAAAGGAAAAGGCAATATTATTAGAAATGGCCAGACATATGAGGCTATTTTGAGTCATTATAGAGAAAATGGAATCAAAAGTCCAATTGGTGGTATTGTTTTAGTCGACGTAAGTGAATTCTCAGAAGTCACTTCTCCATTGTATGATCTAGGGGTTTCTGAAGAAGAAATAAAGGAGAAATGGAAAAAATATCTTCTTGATTTATGACTAATCTTTGGAATTAGACTCTAGTAATTTCTCTAATTTTTTCTTGGTGAGTTCATGTTCTTTTCGTTCTTTTTCTAATAATTGTTGAATTACTTCTAATTCTTTTTCAGTTTTGTTTAATTTTGATTTTAGGGATGCGGCAACCACACTTGCAGCTTCAATAATGCTTTTAGTTTCAGGCTTTTTTGCAATCTCTTTTTCAATGAATTCTTTTTCTGTATTTGTTAAAACTCCTGTATCGCCAGAGCTTCCCAATTCTTGTTTTGAATTGTATATTCTAGAGGTAATTTCTTCTAATTCTTTTTGAGCCTGGATTTGCTGCATTTTTATTTCATGCAAATCAGCTTTACCCTCAGAAATTTTTTCATTAATTTCTTTTTCTTTGCTAATTGATTTTTCTAATTCTTGTTTTGCATTTTGTAAATTACCTTCTGTTTTCTCTAGGTCTAGAATCAAATTCTTATTTTTTTGATACTTTTCATTTGTATTGTCAATTTTTTGCTTAATGTCTCGGTATTCACGTTTAACAACATCAAGTTCCATGGTTTTCTGATTAGTTTGTTTTTTAATTTCCATCAAACTAGAAACAGTAGAGTTATACTCGTCTTTAACTGTCTGTAAAGTTTTTTTCTGTTCTGTGATTTCTTCTTGTTTGACTCTAAACTCTGTTTGTAATTTCTCTACTTCTTCTTCAAGCTCTTCTTTGAGAATTAATTCCTCGTTTTTTTCTAAATCAGTTACTTCTTCTACTGGTTCTTTTTTCTTACCAAACAATCCCATCACTGTCTAAAGATTTTTTCTAAAAGATGAACCTTTCTTTAGACTTTCTTTTCTTTATTGCGAATAAATTTAATGTAAAATCCAAGGGCTCCAATAATTATGCCTCCAATTAGGGCCATTGTGCCTAGTTCTGGGCTTGTTGGGTTGATGTTTGGAGCCAAAAATAGTAAAAGTGCCCCTAAAATTATCAAGGCAAATCCTCCACTATTTCGAGATTTGTTGTGTTGGTTATGAGCCATTTTTTATCTATAGATAATCTGAAAGCGTTTTTGCCACGTGTTTTCTACCAATATCTGAAATGAATGGTCCGATTTTGGGTCCTCTTGATGTTCCCAAAATAATTTGATATAAAATTTTAAAGAAATCTTTTGGTTGAACATTATTTGATTTGGCAATTTGATAAATTGTATTTTGAATATCCTCTGGCTCCTCATTGGAATCAAGTGCATCAGTCAACTCTTTTAGTGCTTTTTTTGCCAGCTCATCAAGATCAATTTCAGCTTTGTCTTGCTCATCAAATTCATCTGAATAGTTCCCTGCCAATTCAATTAATTTTTCAATATCTGGATGTTCGTTTTTTATTACACCATAATCTAAGAGTTTTTTCATTACTCTATGATTTCTATCCTCTTTGAAAATTTTAGATAATTCAATTAATAATCTGTAATTGACATGTATGCTTGATTCTTTTGGTGGATTTAACAAATTTACATATTCAAACAATCCTTTTGACTTTGCAAGCTTTGCCTGATTGTCTACTTTGATTCTTCCAAAGTAAATATCTTCTAGCTCATTGTACTCATTCATTAGGGATGGAATATCTTCAAAACCGAGCTCTCTTGCCCCTGTAATTCTTTTGTATAATAAAAGCAAAATTGATTTTGCATTTCCAAATTCTAGCCATTTTTGTGCAGTAATTACATTTCCTAGTGATTTTGAAATCTTCTTTCCTCCTTTGTCTAAAAACATTTCATATTTTACGTGGTGTGGGTGAGGATAATTTAGAATTTCATCTGATACCCAATCATTTACTTTAACAGAATCCATGATGTCTTTTCCATAAGCCTCAAATCGTATATCAAATGCTGCCCATCTTGCAGCAAATTCTACCTTCCAAGCTAACTTCCCTAAATCTTTGGTAATGTCTGCTTCTCCTTGATGACTGCATCCATGGACAATTTTGGCGCCTATTTCTGCGTCATGACACTTGTAAAGTACCTTTTTTTCTTCTGGAAGGTATTCTGTTGCTTCAGCTGTGTAAAGTCTGCTACAATTTGCGCATACAGGAAAGTATGGTAAATATTTTTGAAATTTTTCTTGTCCTACAAGTTCTGATATTTTTTCACCAATCTTTGAGCTATTTTGTAAAATTACATGGATTTGGTCCTTTAGCAATCCTTGTTTGTATGTATCAATGGCTCGTCTAAACTGATATTTTACACCAACTTTGTCTAGTCCATCCAAAAGGATGCTACTCATATGCATTCCATATGATTCGTGACAACCAAATGGGTCTGGAATGAGAGAAACAGGTTTTGCAATGTGTTCTTCTAATGAAACTGGAAACCCCTCTGGAATTTTTCTCAAGCCATCAAGATCATCCGAATATGCAATCAACTCTGATTTATATCCAAAGTTTTCTAAAGCAAGCTTTACTCCGTATGCTCTAACTGCATCTCCTAAACTTCCAATGTGTGGGATTCCAGAAGCTCCTAATCCACTCTCAACTCTGATTAAGTCTAATTTTCTTCCAAGTGTCTTTTCTCGCCCTAATAATTCATGAGCTAGCTTGTCAATCCAAATTCCTTTTCCTATTTTTTCTGAATCTGACATTCCTTTTCACTAGTTCAATGGTTTGCTCATGTAGGGCCCATATAACGAATACCCTAATTTTTGATAGTATTCTCTTGTACCTACTGCGCTGATAACAAGCAATCTGTTTGCATCAAACTCTTCTTTGGATATTCTCTCAGCCTCTTTCATTAAATTTTTGCCTAGTCCTGAGTGTTGAATTTGATTCTCTTCTTTTTGACCTAGCTGCAAGGATTTACCATAAACGTGTAATTCTCGAACGATACAAGAGTCTGTACTGACTTCTTTTCTATGTGCTAAACTGCTAGGATTACGAAGTCTCAAGAATCCATAAATTGATTCATCTTTATCCTCATATGACAAAAACACTTCATTACCTCCTGATGATACATAATCAATTCTATTGAGATTCAAAGATTGCCCATCAGGATTTTTTTTTGAGAGACCTGCTTCTCTACATCTAATACATTTACAGGAGGCTCCTTGTTTTGTTAGATTTTGGTGGATAATTTGTCTGAGGTTTCCAGATTTTGGACCTGCAACAATCTCATCAGGTCCGATTTCTCTCATTACTCTCATGATTCTGACCCATTTTGGAACAATTTTCTTCATTTCTGTGAGGACATTTACCAAGTCTACATCAGAATATGGTGTATACTTTCCTTGTTTGTAATCCTCATAGAGTGGAGTATTTTCTAAAACTAGAGAGGGGTATATTTTCAACATGTCTGGCTTGAGTTGTGGGTCATCAAATAATTTCTTAAAATCAGAAATGTCTTCAGCAGGTGTAACTGTTGGTAGACCTGGCATCATATGGGCTACAATTTTATATCCTGCATCTTTAGAAATCTGAAATGATTCTGTAACATCATTGTAGTTGTGACCACGGTTTACAATTTCATAAACTCTTTCTTGTAATGATTGAACTCCAATTTCAATTCTAGTAATTCCATAATCTAACATCCAATCAACATGTTCTTTTTTACAATAGTCTGGCTTTGTTTCGATGGTAAATCCAACATTCCTGATTTTTGCATGTTCATTGTTTGATTTTGCTTCTTGAAGATTTTTAGAATCTATTCCGTTTAATGCATCATAACATGATTTAATAAAATTTTCTTGATAATCTTTTGGCATAAAAAGAAATGTTCCCCCAACTATTACAATTTCCATTTTTGACGGATCATGACCATATGCAACTAACTTGTCAATTTTTGATGTAATTTGTAATTTAGGATCATACTCATTTTCAATGGCATTAAGTGTAGATGGTTCTTTTCCTGTGTAACTGTTTGGAGAATTAAATTCAATTCCTCCTGGACAATAAGAACATCGCCCATGAGGACATGCGTAGGGTTTTGGCATTAGTGCAACTACTGCAACACCTGATGCTGTTTTGATTGGTTTTTTAAGTAAGACTTTACGTAACTTTGAAAAATCATCTCCTTTCACCATGGAGAGGATTTCATGGCTTTTGGGCATTCTGCTTAAGGAATATTTTCTACAAGTTTTTTTAATTTCTTCTTTGACTTGCTGTTTTGAAGGCCCATTAATCAACAACAAATTTTGAGAAATCTCAAAACATGCTTTTGAAAATATTGCGTCCAGCTCACTCATAGATTCTTTGACTGTCTAAGACATAAATTCGTTAAATTATTGAAATTTGAGCCTATTTTCTATGGCTAGTCTTTCTTTTTGATCTGATGGTTCTTTTTCTGGCGTTTTTAGGACTGTTCTTTGATGTTCTTTTTACAGTTTTTTTTGCAACCTTTCTCTTAGCAGCAGTTCTCTTCTTTGCTGGCTTTCTCTTAGTTACAGTCTTTCTCTTAGCAGCAGTTCTCTTCTTTGCTGGCTTTCTCTTAGTTACAG
>JAOTYR010000049.1 GCA_029861785.1 Candidatus Nitrosopumilus sp. | reverse complement strand
TATGTGAATTCAAAAGAGAAGACAAAAAAATACCGATGTTCAAATTCGATAAAAAAATCTACCTTCTTGTAATTGGATAGGCGTCTAGTTTGATCTAGAAACATCAAATTGCTTATTGGGTGAAATTAATCCTGTATCTTTCAACAAATCTTGTAATTACTTTTATGGGATTACTGACACTTTTCAAATTGAAAATGAAATTGAGTAAATTTCTATAAAAATCAAACATATGATTATTCTAAACTTGAAAACATTGATATCCTTTTTTCAAAGTATTTGATTTTATTGTATTGATCAAAGGTTTTAATTTATATTCATTTTTTTGATTATTGTATTTCTAGTAATAACTTATAACTTCTCCAACACGCTTTTTAACCATTATTTACAACATGGTATATGGTAAGGTCAAGAACAATCTCAATGTCAGTTAGCCGCAAAACCGGAGATGTTTTTGATGCGATTTTGGACTCTCCTCCAAAAATAATGCCTGATGCCACAAAAAACAATGATGGTTCTTGGTCTTTTTCTACTCCACGAGGAAACGCCAACCTAAAATTTAAGCAAAATAAGTCATTTGGAATTTTAGATCACTTGTATGTAGATGATGAGACCTCCTGGGAGGTTCCAATGCGTGTTGTTTCAAGTGGAAATGAATCCGAAGTTATCATTACTATTATAAAACCGGATATTCTTACTAATGATCAATTCGATGAGCGAATGAAGGAGATAGAGGTCCTCTTTAAAAATCTCAAAGAAATCATAGAAAAAAGTTAAAACACTTGATTTTTGAGTAATTGGGTTTTTTGACTAATTTTGATGTATGTTATGAATAAATTCTCCCTCAAGGTTAAATGCAAATTTTACAAGTATTGTCTAGGAATGCCATATGAAGAAGTATATTTTCAAAGGTTGGAAGATGATTCTCAAGGAAAGAAGAAATTAAAGCAATTTCATAAAAAGTCTTAGTTTTATACCTAGTTGATTCTAATCAGAATCAGTTCCATTGACTCGATTATCTTTGCTAGGTCCTACCATGTCTTCTGGTTTTACTTTACTATCCCAATCCCCTCGAACTCCTTTAACTAGTGCAATGACTCCTCCAATGTTCAATGCAATAACTATACCAAAGAAGATACCCTGTTGAAATATTTTGTCTGAACAATCTACTGGGACAGGTTCTTTATCTTCAAAATATTCAAAACAGTTTCCAAATTCCCTTGTTTCAATATTTGGTGTTTGATACTTTTCTCCGAAAACACCTAAAATTATAAATCCAAAAAATACAAGCAACACTCCAATCATTATAAATCTGATATCGCTCATAATCTTAATTTGGATTCACTGTATTTACACTTTGATTTGGGAGATCATTTTTCTAAAGAATTTTTTAAGTTTGCCAGTGAAGTTTCATAAAAAGCTCCCATAAAGACTAAAAATTCCAGGAACTCCTTGTCTGTCATTTTTTTACTATTAAGATAAGACTGCCAAGTTAATTGAACTGAATTCTTGGTTTTTGGTTTAATAGAAATTGTTGCAACATATGCTCTTAGAGGAAGGCCATCTGTGGCTACATATGTAAAGTATTTCCCATTTTCCCATGCAACCACATGCTCTTCTATGATATTGCCGTCATTGAAAGTAATTTTACGAATTGAACCGACCCCACGTTTTTTCTTGGAGAGATAAACTGTTTTTTTTACATCAATTAGCCATGAAGGAAGACCAACAATATTGCTTATTTTTCTCCAAACTTTTTGTTTTGATGCATTTATTTTAATTGATTTTTTTACCGTTCCTGTATGATATGATTTTGATTCTTTTTTCTTCATATCAATTGAATTTTCAGCCCTGATTTTAAATTTAATTGTCTAACACATTTAATCCCCAAAAACCTATGGATACAAATGGTATTTGGATGGGGTAAAAAGAAGGGAGAATCAATCTCAGAAGAAATTACAACTCAAAAAGAGATTTCATTATCTGAAGTTGAAAATATAACCCGGGATTTATTAAATC
The DNA here is from genome assembly GCA_029861785.1 of Candidatus Nitrosopumilus sp. Taxonomy (GTDB): domain Archaea; phylum Thermoproteota; class Nitrososphaeria; order Nitrososphaerales; family Nitrosopumilaceae; genus Nitrosomaritimum. The sequence goes on along the minus strand of JAOTYR010000049.1, from coordinate 8,102 downwards.
TTAGAACAACTCAAACCCTGTCTGCAGTAAAGTCCTTTAGAAATAAGACTTCTCCTTTGATTAAAGAACTTGCCAGTATTGCAAACTCTCTTGAAAAAGATAATCTCAAAGTGGATGAAATTGATAAACATCTTAGAACCATTGTAGTGAGAGGAAAAAAACAAGTAATTGATGTAATTAAAAAAGACCATGACGATTTACCAGAAATATCAACTTTAGATGATATGACCAATTTGGATAATGTATTAAATCAAAAATTAAAAAAAATCGGAGATGTCTTAGGACGACAAACACGGGTAATCCATATTTTTGCAAAAAAATATGCCGAAAAATTAAAAGAAATTTTAGCTGAAATGAATTATAATCACAGCGAGATTAAAAAACTAATAAAAAATTTTCAAGGTTCTAAATCATCTTCAAATGAAATTACTGTACTATTAAGTAAAATAAAAATTTTCAAGGATGATTCTATTTTTAAAAACAAACAGATTTCAGAGTCCCAAATCCTGCTAGATTCATCTCTATCGAAAATTAAAACCATTGAAGACTCTATTGATAAAATAAAATCAGGTGAAAAATATACAAAATTTTTAAAATTAAAACAAGACCTTTCATCCTTTAATGAAACAAAAAATCAAATCAAACATGAAATTGATTCTCAGTTTACAAAGATTTCCAGAGCTCTAAGCCGATACGAGTATGCGTCATCTCTAGATAGAGAACAAAAATCCCTTTTGTCTCAATTGATCAATGAGCCCATTGAAGCAATGGAGAGAAAAAATAAAGATAACATAATTATTATTTTTGAAAGTGTAAAAAAAGGAATAATTTCAGGTTCTATTTCAGTTAAAGATGTTGAAAAATCAATCTCATACATTACTGAAACAGAGGAGTTGCTTGCCCAATTTGTAAAAAAAGTTAATAATTTTGAAGAGCAAAAAAAGGAAATTCAGTATCAATTACTGGAATTTGAAGACCCTAAGGTTTCTCTTCTAGAGAAGGATTTGAAGAAAACATTAAACCAAAAACAAGATATTGAATTTAAAATTTCTTCTTACAGAAAAGATATTGAGGAAAATTCTGCAAACACGCCAAAAATTATTTCTGAGATTGAAGATAATCTTAAAATATTTTCAAATACCGATTATACCATAGTACAATCCACTTAAAATTAATTAGTACTGGATAAAAACGATTCATGTGTTATTCAAAAAGAAAAAATTTGACAGAAGTGTTTCGTTAAAAAAAGATGTTGTAGATAGTATATCATCATTTTGCAAAATAAAACATCCAAATGAAGGAATCTTAATTTTAAAGGGAAAATCCAAGGAAGGATGTATCTTGATTGATGGCCTTGTAATTCCGCCCTTTAGTCACACAGGACCTACTTTTGCTGGTTTTCCACATTCTTTTTTACCATTTGATATGAGCTATGTGGGAATAGTTCATTCTCATCCCAGTGGTTCGGCTGAACCTTCTTTAACAGATCTTCACAATTTCTTTGGTTTGGTTTCCTTGATTGTCCAATTCCCATATGGGGATGAAGATATTTTTGCTTGGGATAGTAAGGGAAATTCAATTAAACTCGAAATCATATGATTGGAAAATTTTCATAAATTTGAGGGTATTTTGAGAAATGCTACAAGACTTGGTGCAAACTTGTTCATTAACTAGACTTTATTTAATTTCAATGTAAGCAATTTTTCTAAAGACATGTCAAATCAATTATACTGTGAACTATGTCATAAACTCAAATTCCCAAGATTTGAAAAACAAAAAAAATGTGAATGTAAAATCAATTAGAAAGTTTTTAGGTATTCTTTTTTCATTAAATTCTTTTGCTTTGTTTTGTTGTTCTTTTGCAATATAATTTCATTTTTAGATAATTCTCTTCAGAATTTTGATTTAATGAATTTTTTACAAAAAATCACGAAATAAGCCGGTTCTTATAAGAAGGATATTAAGCAGTATTGATCTTATCTATGGTTTTACAAATTATCAATGCCGATACTATCTGTAGACGTTGTGGAAATGGTATGGTAACAGATAATGTTACAGGGGAAAGATTTTGTGGAAAATGTGGTCATGTCCTCTCTGAGACATTACAAGACTCTGGACCTGAATGGAGATCTTTTTCAAAAGATGGTGGTACGGATCCTACTAGAACAGGTGCACCAACATCACTTGCAATACATGATAGGGGGCTTTCAACCATAATTAATCCAATAAACCGTGACGCGTCTGGAAAACCTCTTTCATCTAGTATGAAAAGCACTATTGAAAGACTAAGAACATGGGATAGTAGAAGTAAAGTCAATGCATCTACAGATAGAAACCTTAGGCAGGCATTAAGTGAATTAACTAGACTAAAAGATAAACTATCACTTTCTGATTTAATAGTTGAAAAATCAGCATACATTTACAGAAAAGCATTAGAGAAAGGTTTAATCAAAGGGCGTTCAATTTCAGCATTGATTGCAGCATCACTTTATGCGGCATGTAGAGAAACTGAAACGCCTAGAACACTAAAAGATGTTTCAGATGCAGGTAACCTTAAGAAAAAAGATATTTCAAAATGTTATAGGTTATTACATCAAGAATTAGGTCTAAAAATGCCAGTAGTTGACCCAATTCAATGTGTTGCAAGAATTGCAAGTAAGCTTGGAATTAAGGAAAAAACAAAACGTTATGCAATCAAAGTACTAAAAATTGCACAAGAGCATGAAGAATCATCTGGAAAGGATCCAATGGGTTTAGCTGCTGCAGCATTGTATTTGTCATCCGTTATGAATGGTGAAAATATTACTCAGAGAGATATTGCACAAGCTGCAAATGTTACCGAGGTAACTATCAGAAATCGATACAAGGGTCTAAGATTAGATCAGAATAAGGATTTGTAGGTTATAAGAGAAAATGAAGTGTTGTAATTTGAAATCGGGAAGTAAAAAATGATTAAAATAAAATGTGATAGATGTGGTTCACCTTTAGGCACTGAAAGCAAGAAAATTAAGGAAAGATTTTGTGGTAATTGTAAAAGGAAATTTCAATTACAGAAATATTAGAGAATTTGGAATCATTTTAACTAATGTAGTACACAATCTAAATTCAACATTTCTTAGATTCTTACCTTTTTGGAAATTTTCGACGTGCATCAAACTAATTTAAAAAACTCAAATGTGGTATTGAACCAAAGATTTGATGCTCGTACTTTAGGTAAGATTCTACCAAAAAGTAGGTTTGCAAATAATTGAAGGGTGGTATAAAGCAATCAAAATTTCAAAACATGGAAAAATTATTGAAGTGTATGACACAAAACGTCACATCTGGAGTAATGGTTTAGCAGGTTTCATAATCAAAGAGGAATGTCATAATGCAAATCTAAAAAATGGAGAGTTTGTAAATGTTCGAATTTATATTATTGAGGAATTAGAAAATCTAAAAAATAATTTTAATTCTACCGTCCACTATTTATTATCAAAGTAAAAATTATTGAGATCGTTTTCTCAAGACTATTTTAAAATATGTTCTAACTTTCAAGTACACACGAGCATCCTAGAAAATCACATATTCTACCAGACGTAGTTTTCCTGTGCCATGAAAAAGCATGTTCACAGACTAAGCAGTCTTTCTTTTCATTAATTTTATTTTTTTTCAAGCAAAATGATAACTGCGTGAGATCATAATACTATATGGTTCATTTGCTGGCATTATTTCATTTCCTTGTATGGGTTTCAAGCAATTCTAAAATTTGGAGCAAATTGGCGATAGTTTTTAAAAAAATTAGCTGATAACCTAGTCTATAACAATTATTAACGAATCTACCAAGACTTGGTACAAATTTGTCCACAAAAAAGACTTGATTATTTTTTGGTTTTGAAAAATTACCAAATTTCTGCAATTCTTGTTAATTTCAATTAAAGTCAATTGAGTGGACAGTTTTATGTGCAAGCTGACAAAACTTTATAAGGATTTTAGAGGTATTTTATTTGAAATGTTCAGTTTTAAGATATACTTGATTTTCTTATTTGCATCACTGGCAATCAGTATAGGATTGCAAATGATATTGCCATTTCCATATGGTTTAGCTGCTGCACTTGGAATCTTCATAGTTTTCCCCTTATTACTAAGGAAACGTGCTATGAGCAGAATGGGCGGCTATGGTGATTCAGGATCGGGTGGAGGATTCTTTGGAACAGGGTCTGGAAGCCCAAAGGTTCGATATGTTTGCCTTGCTTGCAACAATAAACACAACGGGGGGTCGTGTCCTAGGTGTGGCTCAAAAATGCAACGTGCTGACTTTTAGAAATCTGTAATGACTTTGGAGGATTTACGAAAAAAAGTATTATATCAAAATACACTTGATGTCTGGATTGGTATATGTGAAGAAAAAAATATCAATTGGAGTGAAACTGAAAGTTATAAAAAATTCATAGACTTTTTGTTAAATCATAACCTTGGCATGAAAAAATTTCCATTATGTGTAAGTGAAAGTGATCCAAATGTCAAATCTGCACTAGAAAAGGCAAAATTTATGGAGGTTTTATCCGAATCTAAAGATCCAAACTGTGCTACTTATACACTAAGATTAAATGACTCTGCAATAGACTTGATTCGTAATTTTGATCTAAAAAATTAACTATCTTCTAAGTTTAGGGTTTACAATAACATCTAATGCATTTCCAATAAAAACAAAAGCCAAACCTGTAATTGCTATCATCACTCCTGGCGGCATTATCCACCACCACAAACCTCTTGAAGCTGCCCCGTAGACATTTGCATCATGTAAAATCTGTCCCCAGGTGGGAAATGAAGGATCACCCAAGCCAAGAAAGCTTAGGCCTGCTTCTGTGGTAATGGCGGCTGGAACTGATATTGCTATACTTGCAAACGCATATGGTAGTAACTGAGGCAAAATATGTCTTAATATAATTTTAGATTTTTTTTGTCCCATCATTTCTGCGGCCTCTATGTAGCCTCGTGTTTTAATTTGAAGGGCCATACTTCTTGAAACTTTGGCTATTCCAACCCATCCAAAAATTGTTAAAAATCCAATCATTAAAAAAATACTATTACTGATTGTAACAGATAAAATAATTAAAAATGGTAGTGCAGGAAGTGCATAAATGACATCATTGAACCTCATCATCGCCTCATCGGTCTTTTTACCCCTGTATCCTGCATATACTCCGTAAAGCAAACCCATTGCAACTGATGCTATTGCCACAACTATTCCAATGAATAATGCTAAAGGAGTCCCCCAAAGCAAACCTATTGCCAAGTCCCGTCTAAGTTCATCAGTTCCCATAACTCCAAAAGCTTTTCCTCCAACAATCAAAGTTGATTCAGGAATTTGGTTTTGAGCATTAATTCCATAAAGATTAATCACAAACAAGTAATTGCCTTTAAGTGGAGTGTGGTTTTTTATTTTTGAAAATACTATATCTTCAGAAGATAACTTGCCAATAGGAAAACTAAATTTCTCCGATTGCAAGAACAGGTTCTTTCTAATTGATTCATCTGTCGAAAAAATTCTCTCAGTATGTATGGTACTAGTATCAGAGTTGGGAAGTGATGTGGATAAAAAATTAAGCTTCATTCCATCTGGTCTAACTACAGAAACATCTAGAAGAGGTGCACCAGAATATTTTGCAGAGAATTCATAAATAAAATCATTTGGAAAATCATCATAATCAAAGTTCAGCCGAAATTGATGAGATACAACTGAAATATCTCCTGAGCTTTCTATTCTCTCTGTCGGGTTTTCAAGGATTTTATGCTCTGGAATTTTTTCAATCAAAAACAAGTTCACCCATCCTGGAATGGCGACTTTGGGATATGAAATCCAATTACTTGGGTTATTCCATTCACTAAATGTTTCACCTGGAATTGATATTATTGCCAATAATGAAATAATAATCAAAATTCCCAATATACTCATACCTGCAATTCCCATCTTGCTTCTTAGAAATTCACTTTTGATTTCTTGTGGTGAAATGGAGCTCATTGCCTGTTCTCACCGTTGAATAAAAGTTGATAAAGATTTCTTTACTTGAAATCATTTTCTGGTGAGGATTAGTCTTCGTTTTAACTATTCTGTATTGATTCTAGAACTTTCTCAATGATATCTGTATGGTTGGCATTGATTTCAGTTGTAAGTATTAACAGATGTTTGTCATCTATCGGAAAGGTAATTCGTTTTAATTTTTCATATTCTGCCATTGCATATTTGTTTCGTCCTAATTTATGCTCAATATTTTTTCTAGTCTGCCATCTTTGACTTGCATAATAATGCATCATCTTTAATTCATCTTCATTGAGAACTGGATTTATTCCATTTCTAAAACCCCCATACATCTTTTCGCCAGTATTATTTTGGATGGCAACATATCTAATTGTAAAATCAATGGACATAACATCTTCAAATAGTTTATCAAAATCTAATAATTTTCTAGTATGAATCTTCTATTAAAATTTAATTCAAAACTTTGAATTTTGTTTTTCAGTTGTTTGAAATTATTTTTTAGGTGGCGATAAGAATTTATGGTCAATCCACTATACTAAAATTGTAGATTTATCAAAGATAATCATGAGTCAAACTACAATTACACCCGAAATTGCCAAATTATTTGAAGGAAAAAACTTTGCCTCTTTTGCAACCCTAATGACTGATGGTTCTCCACATGTTGCCCCTACTTGGGTTGACCTGGATGGAAATACCATTTTGATAAATACAGCAGGAGGCCGTGTAAAGGAAAAAAATATCAGACGAGACAATCGGATTGCCCTCTCAATTTATGACCAAGAAAATCCTTACAATATGGTATCAGTAAGAGGCAGGGTGATTGACATTACAGAAAAAGATGCAGATGAGCACATTGATAAAATGTCCAAGAAGTATTTTGGTGTTGATAAATACCCCTTTAGAATACCCGATGAGCAAAGGATTATTTTGAAAATCCGACCTGAAAAAATACATCACCAACAACCACCTCCCCAAAAATGAGAAATTTAAAATTATTTTTTGGTTATCCATTAACAATGGACGAATATAGGTTGTAAAAAATAAGATAGAGTCTCAACTAGTAAAATAGATTTCAAAACCTATTTTCTAAAACCTTCTAAAAACAACATAATTTAATGCGTAAGAACAGTGTATATTCTATTTTTACTGACAATCCATAAACTCATTTGCACTTGTTTTTGCTTGAAACATTCTGGAAAACATAGCTCAAGTAGTACCAGTTCGGATTCTTGGATCAAAATATCCGTACAACAAGTCTGCAATAAAAATACTAATTAAGAAAAAAACTGTCAAAATATATGTTGCACCAATAATTATTGGTAAATCCATTACAGTTATTGCCTCAAAATATAATCTGCCCATGCCTGGCCAATCAAAAACTGCTTCGGTAATTATTGCACCACCCAATGAGCCTGAAAGACTGAGGGCAAGAATAGTGACTATTGGTGGGGCTGCATTTTTTAGTGCATGAGTGTAAATAATTCTCTTTTTGCTTATGCCCATTACCTTTTTTGAAGTGATAAAATCCTCCTGCATTATTCCTACCATAAAATTTCTTACCAAATAGGCCCATGCTCCAAATCCTATCATTACAATTGTAATCAAAGGTAGTGCCATGTGATACAGCAAAGAAATTATGTAATTTGGATCAGATGATGGTATTGGTGGAGTAGCCCTTGCTGGAAAAATTTGATATACAAACGCAAATAAAAATATCATTAACATACCAATCCACCAAACAGGAAAACTGGAACTAATAATTGCAAAACTAGAGGTCACTCTGTCAATAACTGAACCTACTTTACTACCAGATAAGGCTCCAAGAAATATTCCAATTATCGAAATAATTATTGTTGCAGTTGTAAAGAGCAAAACAGTCCTGGGAAGTTTTTCTAAAATAATATCTTTTACATCAGTAGAACCCGCATCACTTGTAAGAAATGTAGCTTGCCCAAAATCAAGCAACAATATTTTGTACATTGTTAAACCTATTCTTTGAGGAGAATACCACGGTTCATCTAATCCTAGAATTTTTACTCTTTGATCAATTTGATCCTGAACAAATGCCTCAAATTCCTCA